>CALUWL010000050.1 GCA_944324445.1 Candidatus Gastranaerophilales bacterium
AAACTTTCAAAAGTTCCTGTATCAAGCCAAGCAAAACCTCTGCCTAAAATTTCAACTTTTAATTGATTTTTTTCAAGATATATCTTATTTAAATCAGTTATTTCAAGCTCTCCTCTTTGAGAAGGTTTAAGAGTTTTAGCATATTCAACAACTTTATTGTCATAAAAATATAACCCTGTTACCGCATAATTAGATTTTGGATTTTTTGGTTTTTCTTCAATTGAAACTGCTTTGTTATTTTTATCAAATTCCACTACACCAAATCTTTCAGGATCTTGCACTTGATAGCCAAAAACAGTTGCGCCAAAATCCCTTTTTCCAACTTCTTTTAACATAGATGAAAAACCAAACCCGTGGAATATATTATCCCCTAAAATAAGAGCTACAGGGGAATTATCTATAAATTTTTCTGCAATTAAAAAACTTTCTGCTATTCCTTTTGGAATTTCCTGAATTGCATAAGAAAATTTAACACCTATAGAGCTGCCATCTCCTAAAACTTTTTTAAAATTATCAATATCATAAGGACTCGTTATAATTAAAATATCTTTTATACCGGCTAAAAGCAAAGTTGTAATAGGGTAATAAATCATTGGTTTATCATAAACCGGAAGCAATATTTTTGAAATTGGTAAACTTGCAGGATATAATCTTGAACCTGCGCCTGCAGCAAGGATAATTCCTTTCATATAAAAATTCCTTTTAATACTTTTATTTCAGTATAAAAAGGAATTTCATTTCTTGCAAGTATATTAAAAAATTATTCTTCTGTTTTTTCTTCAGGTTTATTTTTTGAAGCAATTTTTTCTCTTACTTTAGCTTCAATTTCAGCTAATATTTCAGGATTTTCAGCTAAAAATTCTTTTGCTTTTTCTCTGCCTTGACCTAATTTTTCATCATTATAACTAAACCAAGCGCCGGCTTTTTTAATAATATCAAAATTAACGGCAACATCTATAATATTACCTAAAGCACAAATTCCTTTTCCATAGATAATATCAAATTCAGCAACTTTAAAAGGCGGAGCCACTTTATTTTTAGCAACTTTAACCCTTACTCTGTTTCCTATATCTTCATTATCTTTATTTTTTACGCTATCGCATCTTCTTATATCAAGTCTTACGGATGAATAATATTTAAGCGCATTTCCGCCCGTTGTTGTTTCAGGATTTCCAAACATAATACCAATTTTTTGTCTTAATTGGTTAATAAAAATAACTGTTGTATTTGTTTTACCGACAATACCGGTTAATTTTCTTAAAGCTTTTGACATTAAACGAGCCTGTAAACCCATTTGTTGTTCATCCATAGCATGCTCTATTTCAGCTTTTGGAACAAGTGCTGCAACAGAATCTATTACTATTACATCAATAGCACCTGAGCGAACTAATTCTTCGGCAATTTCTAAGGCTTGTTCACCTGTATCAGGTTGAGAAATTAAAAGTTGATCAATATCAACTCCCAAATTTTTAGCATATTCAGGATCAAGCGCATGTTCTGCATCAATAAATGCTGCAATGCCGCCTTTTTTCTGACAATTTGCGACAATATGCTGAGCTAATGTTGTTTTACCTGAAGATTCAGGTCCATATATTTCAATTATTCTTCCTCTTGGAACTCCGCCTATTCCTAAAGCTATATCAAGAGCAAGTGCGCCTGTTGGTATACATTCGCAATTAACTGATGTTTTATCTCCAAGGCGCATTATTGAACCTTTTCCAAAATCTTTTTCAATTTTATCTAAAGCCATTTTTAAAGCTTTATTTTTACCTTCTTGAATAGCATCTTTTTCTTTTTCATCTAACGTTTTAGCGACTGCGCACATAAAAATTTCCTCACTTCCCTAATATTAATAATTATTATATAATAAAACTTATGAAAACTCTAACTCTTAATAATTTTGAAATAGGTTCAAACAAATTAACTATCCTGGCTGGTCCATGCGCTATGGAAAGCGCTGAAATTTGCTATACTACAGCAAAAAAATTAAAAGAAATATGCGCTAGACTTGATGTTAATTTTATTTTTAAAACTTCTTTTGATAAAGCAAATCGCTCATCACTATCTTCATATAGAGGTCTAGGAATAAACGAAGGTTTAAAAATTTTATCGGATGTTAAAAAAGAATTAAATGTGCCGATTGTAACAGATATCCATGAATCTTCTCAAGCTGAAATTGCCGCTCAAGTAGCTGATATAATTCAAATCCCTGCTTTTTTATGCAGACAAACAGATTTACTTGTTGCAGCAGCTAAAACAAATAAAATCGTAAATATTAAAAAAGGACAATTTTTATCGCCTTATCAAATGAAATCAATTGCAAATAAAGTAATTGAAAGCGGAAATGATAAAATTCTAATCACAGATAGGGGTACTTCATTCGGATACAATAATCTTGTTGTAGATATGAGAGGAGTACAAATTATACAGGATGAATTAGGTTATCCTATGATTTTTGATGCAACCCATAGTGTTCAAATTCCGGGAGGACATGGCGCAAGTTCATCAGGAGAAAGAAAATTTGTTCCATTACTTGCAAAAGCAGCTATTGCAGCAGGTGCTAAGGGGTTATTTTTTGAAATACATCCAAATCCGGATTGCGCGCTTTGTGATGGCGATAACATGCTTCCATTGGATAGCTGCGAAGAAACTTTTGATATTTGCAATAAAATTTTTAAGCTTGTAAATTAGATAATTTTTTAATTTTATGTTGTTCAATTAAAACCATTAAAACAGATACATCAGCAGGCTTAACTCCGCCTATTCTTAAGGCTTGTCCTATTGTTTTAGGTTTAATTTTAATTAATTTTTCTTTTGATTCGGTTGAGATTTGTTTAATTGAATTATAATCAATATCGTCAGGAATTTTAATTTCTTCTGTTTTTTTATGATTGCTTATTTCAACAGATTGCCTTTTTATATAACCTTCGTATTTAACTAAAATTTCTGTTTGTTCTTCTATATCTCTAATTAAATAATTATCATCTGTTTCAATATTGGATTTAAAATTAAGTTCTTTTAAAATTTTATAATCCACATTAGGTCTTTTTAAAAGATTTAGCGCATTTATTCCAAGCTCAAGATTTTCATTATATTTTGATAAAATTTCTTTGTTTTTTGAATTAGCTTTAATTTTGAAATCTTTTAATTTTTCAATTTGTTTTTCAATTTCTTTTTCTTTAAATCTTTTTCTTAAGATATCATTTTCTTTAACAAGACCTGCTGAATAACCAATTTCTGATAATCTTAAATCTGCATTATCTTGTCTTAAAATAAGCCTGTATTCACTTCTTGATGTTAACATTCTATAAGGTTCATCAATATCTTTAGTTATTAAATCATCAATTAAAGTTCCGATATAAGAATTTGAGCGAACCAGATTAATATATTCTTTATTTTGAAGATAATTACAAGCATTAATCCCTGCAACAAGTCCTTGTGCTGCCGCTTCTTCATAACCTGAAGTACCGTTTATTTGACCTGCTAAAAATAAACCTTTAATTTTTTTAGTCATCAGCCCATAATCTAATTCAAGAGCACATACACTATCATATTCAACAGCATAAGCCGGTTTTATAACAGAAGCATTTTCAAGCCCCGGAAGTGAATGAATCATATCAAACTGTACTTCAATAGGTAAACTTGTTGAAAATCCTTGAATATAAACTTCGTAAGTATCTTTTCCTTCAGGTTCTATAAAAATATGGTGAGAAGGATTATGACTAAATCTTACGACTTTATCTTCGATACTGGGGCAATATCTTGGTCCTGTGCCTTTTATTAAACCTTGATATAAAGGTGAATAACATAAATTTGCTTTAATTATTTCATGGGTTTTAGAATTTGTTTTAGTTAAATAACAAGGATATTGTTCTCTTATAGGTCGATTTGGTTTAAAGCTGAAAAATCTCGGCATATTATCTATTACTTCATCCCCAGGATGAAGTTCTAATTTTGAATAGTCTATTGTTCTGCCATCAACTCTTGCAGGTGTTCCTGTTTTTAATTTTCTTGTTTTAAAACCTAATTTTCTTAAAGAATCAGATAATCCAAAAGCGCTTCTTTCACCTAATCTTCCTGCTTCAAAAGATTTTAAACCTATATAAATTCTGCCTTCAAGGCTTGTTCCTGTTGTTAAAATTACAGTTGGCGCATAATATTTAATTCCTAATTCATCACAAACACCTTGAATAACACCGTCTTTAGCTAATAGACCCGTTATTTGAATTTGTTTTAAGGTTAAATTTTCTTCATTTTCTATATATTTTCTTGCTAGTGTTTTATATTCTTTTTTATCTGATTGCGCCCTTAAAGCTCTTACAGCAGGACCTTTTGAAGAATTTAGAGTTTTTAGCTGCAAATAAGTGCTATCTGCAAGTTCTGCCATAACTCCGCCCAGCGCATCTATTTCTCTTACAAGATTAGATTTTGCAGGGCCGCCTATAGCAGGATTACAAGGCATTAAACCGATATTTTCGATATTTAGAGTAGTTAATAAAGTTTTTAAACCTAAACGAGAAGCACTTATCGATGCTTCAATTCCGGCATGTCCTGCACCAACTACTATACAATCAAATTTAAAAGGGGAATTTAACATTTTATTTAACCTTATAAAATCTTAACCGCACCCTCTTTTTCTATCGGTAAATTAAGAAAATTAGTTTTTACATTAAAATAATTCCAGCTGTTTGAGACTATTTCCTTTATTTCACTTACGCCGATTCCATTGTAAATAATTAATACCGATGGACCTGCTCCGCAAAGTACTGTTCCTATAACACCATTTGTGTGTTTTAAATTATCCATAATTTCAGTCATACCAGGGACAAGCTTTTGCCTGTATGGTTGATGAAGCTTATCTTTTAAAGATAGTTTCAATAATTCTTCATCCTTAGTATAAAGCGCTTCAACAAACATAGCGCTTCTTTTAAGATTATATACAGCATCAACTAAAGGAACTTCTTTTGGTAAAACAGAACGTGAAATTTCTGTGTTTAATTCGTAATCAGGAATACAAACCATTAATTTCCATTCATCATTCCAAGGAAGTTTTCTATATATAACAGAACCGTCTTCTTCCCAAGAAGCCATTGTCATACCACCTACAAAAGCAGGTGTTATATTATCAGGATGACCTTCAATTTCTGTTGCAATAGATAATAAAACTTTTTCATCCGCAGGACGTCCTAAAAGTTCATTTGCCGCAATTAAACCTCCAACTATAACAGAAGCGGAAGAACCGAGTCCTCTGGATATTGGAATTTGGGTTTTAATTGTGATTTTTAATTCATTAGGATTTTGACCTATAAAATTATATAAAAGCTCAATTGCTTTATAAACTATATTATTTTTATCTGTCGGGATATCTGTTAAATCATTTTCATTATTTTTTTCATTAATAATATTAATTTCAATTCCTGTCCCCGGAAGAACTGTTTCTTCAACAGAAACTATGTTATATAAAGGCAAAGCAAGCCCGAAAGAATCAAATCCCGGACCTATGTTTGCTATTGTAGCTGGAGTTTTAACACTTACTTTCATATCTATTGAACCTTAACAGGCATAATTAAACAAATATAATTATCCTTTTCATCTTGCGGTTTAAAAATTGCAGCAGCTAATGTATCTGAAATTTCAATTTCAACATTTTTAGCTTCCATATTTTTAAGCGCATCGAGTACATACTTATAGTTAAAAGCAGTTAAAATTTCATCAAAATCATATTCGATATCTATATAATCCTTTGAACGTCCTGCTTCAGGTGCATCTGCCATTATTTCCAATTGACCTTGTTTAAAATTAAATCTCACAACATTAGTTCTGTCATTTACCATAACAGAAACTCTTTCGATTGAATTAATTAATTCACATCTGTCTATTGAAACTTTTTTATCGTTATTTGTAGGAATTAATTGTTGATATTTAGGATAAGAACCTTCAATTAATCTTGATTGGAAAGTTAAATTTTCAAATTCAAAAAGTATTTTATTTTTTTGAATTTTTAAAGTAATATTTTCATCTTCAACAAGAGAGGAAATTCTTTGAACTTCTTGCAAAGTTTTAGCCGGAACAATAAAATTAATTAATTCTTCAACGTTTGTTGAAATTTCTTTTTGAACTCTTGTTAAACGGTTGCCGTCAGTTGTTGCTAATTCCAAAATATTATTTTCAATATTAAAACAAACACCTGTTAAAACGCCTTGTGTTTCTTGTTGAGATACTGCAAAAATAACTTGTTTAATTGCTTTTGAAAATTCGTTCTTATTTAATACTACTGTTTTATATTCTTCTTCAGATATATTTTCCAAAACTTTAGGGAATTCAAGAGGAGATAAACCAATTAAAACAAATTCTGTTTTTCCGCTTTTCATTTTAACATTATCACTGTCTTCAACTGTCATTATATTGACTTCTGTTGAAGATAATTTTGAACAAAGCTCGGATAATTTTTTAGCACCTAATGTAATTGCACCTTCTGAAATAACTTGAGCAGAGGTTTTAAAATTTATTGCTAAATTTAAATCTGTTGCACAAAATTTAACTCTATCTGATGACACTGTTTCAATTAAAATATTTGATAAAATTGGCTGAAGTGCTTTTTGTGAAGTTACTTTTTCAACGATTTTTATACCATTTGAAAAATCTTCTCGATTTAAAGTTATTTCCACTTAACTGGTCTCCTATTTTTATCTAAATAAATTATAGTACAAAAAAATGAACTTACAATCTAAATGCTTTTTTAAAATTTTATATTATATAAAATAATATATTTATATATAAATTTAATAATTTATAATAAAGACAAAATATTTGTGCAAAAGGTTCTAAAAGTATTGTTATATAAGGGTTTTAACATGTGCAAAAACTTGTATATTTTTAAACAATTAATCCACAGCACCATTTTTTAAGTTTTTGCAATTGTTAAACAAATAATATTGTTTATATTTTTTTCTTTTAAAAGTCTGATAATTTCTTCTAAAGTTGCGCCGGATGTGGTTATATCGTCTATTAAAAGAATGGTTTCATTATTTATATTTTTTAATTCTTTTTCATTTATTTTGAAACTGTTTTGAATGTTTTTATGTCTGTTTTTAGCTTTATATTGAGGTTTTGTGTATTTTATTTTTTTTATTAATTTATGATTTACTTTAAAGTTTGTTAATTTGGAAAATTCTTTTGCAATTAAAAACATATGGTTATAGCCTCTTTGAGCCGATTTTAAAAAATAGCTCGGAGGATAGATTATAATATAATCCTTTTTTTCTTTTATACTTTGAAAATATTTAAAAAGCACTTTAGCTAAAGGAATAGCGGCTTTTTTTCTGTGGTTGAATTTTAATTTATGAATTAATTTTTTAATACTTCCTTCATATAAAGTTGCAGAATAAAAAGGAATATTATCAAAAATTCTATGTGCAAAACTTGATAAATAATGAATATCTTTTGAACAAGTTTTACACAATAAATCATCAGTTTTTGAACAGGAGCAAACTAAGCATTTTTGGTTATAAATTAAATTCAAAAATGCTTGCAAAATATTTGCAAAAAAAATTCTTAATTCCAAAAACATTAATCAAATAATATAAAATAAAAATTTTAATTTTAGATGTATATAGATGATTTTTTAAAAAAAAGAGGCAAAATAATTTGCCTCTACCAAAACACAAAAAATAATAAATTTATTCCATTTCAGTAACACAACGGACGGAAGAACCTAAATGTATGCTGTCTGAAACAACCCCAGGGTTTCCTGATAAAATTTGAAACATTTTATTCCCAAGAAGCCAAACATATCTTACAGAACAAGTATTTCTGTACGCTCCATAGCATAATAGTGAATCTCCACAAAAAGAAACATTACTTACTTTGTTTAGAGTATTACATAGCATAAGACCATTATTTCCAAGGCCAAATGTATTTATTCCCCAAGACCCGGCTTCTTCTTGTGTTGCTAATCTCCAAGTTTTACCTGCGTAATTAAATTTAGCGCATATTTCTTCTGCTGCTGCATAGTTGCAAGTTATTCTATTACAACCTGAATAATCACCATTAATAGAATCGCATAATGAAGAAGTAGCACCTTTCCAGCAGCATTTTTGAGAACTTGAATAACAATAATCATTTCCTACTGTTGCCATATTAACGCTGGATGGAATAGGAAGCATTAAACTATCACCCATATTTTTTCTTGTAATACAAAGGTTGCCTATTCTCATAAAGTTAGAATCTGAACAATTAAAATTACTGTCGTTTGCTACACAGCTTTTTTTATCATCAGATAGATAATAACCGCTATTACATGCAAGACAAGTACCATCGGTATCGCATCTTGCACAATTTGATATAGTGCATTTTGAACATTTATTTGATGAATTAAGATAATAACCGATATCGCACATTGTGCAGGTTGAACCATTGGAACATTGAATACAATTAGCTATATCAGTACATGGTGAACATTTATTTTGCGAATTAACATAATAACCCGCATTGCATTCTGTGCAAATAGAAGCACTTGAACAATAACTACAATTAGATATAGCTTGCATGCAAGATCTATCACATATATGTGTTGCAGTATTCAAAACAACCCAATAACCACAGAGAATACAATAATTAGCACTGGTGCATTGCGCACAACCGCTTGAGCAAGGAAGACAATTACCGTTTGATAAATAATAACTAATGTTACAAGATAAACAACTTGAGCTATTGCATGTAGCGCAATACATTCCATACTTATCAATACACCTTTTAATATTGTTACCATCACAATAGTAACCTGTGGGAGGATTAGTACAATAACTTTCATCATAAGCATTTATTCCATCACAGATTTTATTAGTAGGACAATTTTCACATTTACCGTTATTGATATAGTAGTTATTATCTTTGCACTTTGTACATTTGGTGCTATCGCATTCTGAACAGTTAGAAAAAATATCACTGCAATTTTTACAAGAACAGCTTTTATTTTCTGCATATTGTCCTATAGGACAAGAATTAAGCTCACATTGAATACAATATGATTTAGTACATAGTTTACAATTTGATGAGAATTTATCTGTACAATCTGTTGTAATATCTGATACATTATTTCCGCTTATTGTAACATTAGATGTTTTTAATTTTTTAGTTATAACAGGAGTAAAAGCTGCAACAATGCATGATATTGTAATTAAACTAATCATTAGTTCGATTAGGGAGAAGGCTAAAAACTTTTTCATATTATTTCCTTGTGTATACTTAAAAGTTATATTTTATAATAAAATATCTAACTTATAATAATATATTCTACTTATTTATTAGAATATGTCAATTTTTATCTAACAATTAGGTAGTTTAATATATATAAAATTATTTTAAAGTTAAGTAATGAAGGAAATTATTAATCAAATTGGTAAAAAAATAAAAGAAATTAGAAAAAAAACAGGTTTAACTCAAGCGGAATTAGCTGAAAAAATTAATGTTGATCCAAAATATGTAAGCAGGTTGGAAACAGGAAGTTCGGTTGCCTCAATTACAACTATTATTAAAATAAGTCAAGCTTTAAATGTTGAAATATCGGATATTTTTGAAATCAGTTCTTTACAGAAAAAGAATAAATTAATTAATTTAATAAATAATAAACTTGTAAAGATAAATACTAAAGAACTAAAAACGATTTTAGATATTGTTTCTTTATTGGCTGAAAAATAAATTATGCTAACGAGAATATTTCATATATTTCATCATCAGATAATTCTGTAATTGTTCTTTCACCTTCAAAAACAGCAGCGTTTGCAAGTTCTCTTTTATCTTTTATAATTTTATCAATTTTTTCTTCAAAAGTTGAAAGCGTGATAAACCTGTGTATCATAACGTTTTTATCTTGTCCGATACGATAGGTTCTATCTGTTGCTTGATCTTCGACTGCAGGATTCCACCAAAGGTCATAATGTATAACATTTGATGCGCTTGTAAGGTTTAATCCTAATCCTCCTGCTTTTAAAGATAAAATCATAATTTTATGATTGATATCCTCTTGGAAATTTTTAATAATTTCTTCTCTTTGTTTAACATTTAAACTTCCATGGAAAAATAAAGGGTCAAATGAATATTCTTCTTTTATTATGTTTTCTAAGATTGAACCCATTTCTTTATATTGAGTAAATACAAGGACTTTTTCATTGTTATCTAGAATATTATTTAAAATATCTATTAATTTTTGGCTTTTACCTGAAGCATTTGCGCTCATATCGCCGTATTTTAAATAATGATAAGGATGATTACATACTTGTTTTAAGTTAGTGATAAGTTTAAATATTGCGCCGCGTCTTCCCATTTTATTATCGGATTTTGTAATATTTTCCATTGATTCTTTTAAAATTCTTTCATATAGCGCAATTTGTGGTTTAGTTAAATAACAATAATCATCAAGAACAACCTTTTCAGGTAAATCCGAAATGATTGTTTTATCTGTTTTTAAACGTCTTAACATGAAAGGACTTATCGCTTTTTTAAGCTTTTGAGCGCGAGTAAGTTCTTTAAATCTTTCAATAGGAATTGAATAATTTTTTGAAAAATCAGTTAAAGAACCCAGATAACCTTTGTTTATGAAATCAAAAATTGACCAAAGTTCTGATAATCTGTTTTCAACAGGTGTACCTGTCATTGCAACTTTCATTTGTGCTTTAATTGCTTTGATTGCTTGAGTTTGGCTTGTTGACGGGTTTTTAATATTTTGAGCTTCATCAATTATAAGCAAATCCCAATTTGTTTTTTGGAATTTTTCAAGGTCAATTCTAAGTATTGCATAAGTAGTTAAAATTACATCGCAATCAGTTGAAAATTCACGATTAAAACCGTGGTATGTCAAAGTTTTTAGGCTTGGAGCAAATGTATTTAATTCTCTTTTCCAATTACCCATTAAAGTTGTAGGACATACTACAAGAGCAGGTTTTTTAAGTTTATTTTCTTCTTTTAATTTTAAAATTAAACTTATAACCTGAATTGTTTTACCAAGACCCATATCATCAGCTATACAACATCCAAAACCTTTATTAATATTAGTATATAGCCATTTAAAACCGATTTTTTGATATGCTCTTAATTCGCCGTTTAATTTTTTAGGTAAGGTGATTTCTTCAACTTTTGTAAAATCGGATATGACTCTTGCAAAAGCTTCATCATAATCAAAATCATATTCATCAATTTTTCCTGATAAAGCGCTATGCAAAAGCTGCATTTTATTTACATTTAAGTTTGGAGTTTTTTCCAGTTTTTGAATTAATTTTTCTGTTTCTTCTTTATCAATTAAAATATAACGGTCTTTGTATTTAATTAAACCTTGAGAATTTTTTGCAAGCTGCATAAATTCTTCGGCTGAAATTTTTTCATTATCTCCAAGAGCAATTTCGATTTTAAAATTCATAATTTTATCGAGTGAAATAGTTGAACCTGTTGGATTTTCGAGTAAATCCTTAACATCTTGGAGTCTTTTTTCTTTGATTTTTGCGTTAATTGAAGCCCTTGGAATAATTACGTTATTTAATCCTTCAGGTAAATTAACTTCCATTCCTGCTTGAGATAAATAATAAGTAATTTGTGTAATTAATTTATAAACTCCCGATAAATCAAGCTCCATTGTAACGTCTTCAAGGTCTTCAATGTATTTTGTTGCCCAATTTATTTGTTTTTCAATCAGGATTTTATTTTCATCCGATAAATTTTCTAAATCTATTATTTCATTTTTTGTTTTATCTTTTGCTAAAATTCTTAAAAGGAATTTTTCATCGGATAATTTTTCAATATTAAATACGGGAATGATATCATAGCTTCCAAGGCTCATTTCATCAAACCAAGTTTGAATATCGTTAGCTAAATCATTTCCTTTTAAAATTCTTTTTTGTGAAACATTTTTAACAAGATATTGAGCTGCTTTTAAATCTTTAAATCTATAATGCTTGACATTTAAAAAAGTAAAAATTAAATAATTTAAATATTTTTCAATTAATTTTTTAGTTGTGTTTGAATCAAGAAAATCGTTTTCAACAATTTCAGTGTATGCTTTTAAAAAATCTTTATTTTGAAAATACGGTTCCCAAAAAACATTGAAAGTATCTTTTTTAAAATTAACAGCAGGAATAAAATGCATTTTTTCAACTGTTTTTTTAACAAATTGAAAAAGGTGAAAATAAAACTTGTAACTATCTAAACAATCAGATAAATCAAGATTTTCATCTACTCCTGTAAAATATTCAAAAAACATATCAAGGCTTATTCTATAACCGTAATCAGAGCCTTTATATTGCGGACGCAGCTTATATAGAGAACCTTTTTGTTTTAAATAATAATCAAAATTATAAGGGGGAGTTATAAAAATATTTGCAGAATTATTATCTAATTCAAGAACAATTTCTGTTTGTCTTAAAATAGGATTTTTAGTATCAAATGTGTCTGCAAATTCTTCTTCAATAAGCTCGTATATTAATGAAAGAGTATATCTGAAATCTTTATTTTTTTGCGAATAAGGGTTTTGATCCAGATTTAATAATAATTTTTCTATATTATTTTTCTTAAAACTTAAATT
>CALUWL010000051.1 GCA_944324445.1 Candidatus Gastranaerophilales bacterium
AGTTGTAGTTTCTACTTCGTATGGTGTTTTTGCATTGCTTCTTACCGTTGTTGTAGTGTTACCGCTTGTTGATTTTTCATAAGTTACTCCGGTTCTTTCATTTGTTTTGAATTTATATGTATTTGTTGTTTGACCGTCTGCTGATATACTATCTGTTGTTTTACTTTTTACAGTGTTACCAAAAGTAGTTTGCTTAGTTGAATCAACAGTTTTAGTCGTCGTTCCGTCCGCATTTTTAGTTGTTGATGTAGTTGTGGTTCTATGAGAACCTAATTTACCATATGTATCAACTGTTTCTATTGTTGTGCCTGTTGTTCCTTTCGCTGGAGCTTGAGTTGTTTTTTTGCTTGTTATAGCATTATTTCTGCTATATGAGACTGTTTCAGTTGTTGTAACACCGTTTTGCGTTGTTTTTGTAGTTGTTTCTTTAAGATAACCCTTTGAATCATATACTCTTGTTATTTCTTTGCCGCCTGCACCAGTTTCTTTTACTTCGTATCCTGATGAAGTCTTTTGGGCATTCGGATTAGCTTTTAATTCTTCTAATTGTTTAGCAGCAGCATCTGCATTAGCTTGTCTTTTAGTTTTTGCGCTTTTTGAAAATTTGTTTTTGATTCTATCTGCTAAGCTTGTTCCGTTTTGATCTTTTCCAAAATTATCAATTTTTTCTTGAAGATTATTTCCAAAGTTTTCTGTTTTTGTTTTGCCCCATTTTTTAAATTGCGTGAATTTACCGTTAACATAATTACTAAAACCATTATCTTTTATGCCTTTATAGATATTTTCAACACCTTTTCCTGCTTTTATTGCTTTATTTTTAACCGTTTCTATAATGGCTCCTGCATTTTTTGCGGTTTCAGAAATCGCGGTTTTTGCAATTTCGCCTACAGATGCACCACTTTTAATTGCTGCAACCGTAGAAGAAGATGCAATTTGACTTTTGAACAAACTTCCCGCACCTTTAAGTCCTAATAAAGAAGTTCCTGCTTGGAATCCGCCGCTTCCAATACTTTCCCAAGCATATTTTGCTTCAGCATCAGATGTTGCATTATTGGAAATTTCTGCTGCTTGTGCTATTTGTTTAATTCCACTTATTAACCCTTGTGCAGCAAAATATCCCATAGCAATAGGTCCTACAACTGGAATGCAGCATAAACCTACCATTGCAGCGGTTTTAAGCGGGTTTTTAAATGCGCCTGTAATCATACCTGTTATAGAATTAAAAATACCATTTCCGACACATTTTACTTTTTCCCAAGTTGAAATTTGACCATCATCGGATTCATCTGTACAAGCATATCCGCTTTCATTAATTTGTTTATCAAACACTGATGAATCATCTTTTGAGCCTGTCTTATTTGTATAAGCCGAATTCATTTTTCTTTTTGCAGCTGCAATGCTTGCTTGATTTGCAAGTTGAAAGTCAATTGAACTGATTGCTGACATATTGTGTGTGTCCTCCTGTTAAAAAAATATAAATCCCCTATGATTTAATAAAGTCTTTTTTTCTTGTGAAATTGTTTATTTTATGAGTAATGTAAATATTTGTTAACATAGCTTAGTTAAACAGAGTAATGAATATATTAAATACAGTAAGTAAAATTTATTAAAAAGGAGAAAAAATGGATAAATATATTTGTAAAGTTTGCGGATACATATATGATCCCAAAGAAAATAATGATGTTGCTTTTGAAGATTTAAAAGAAGATTGGATTTGTCCTCTTTGTGCAGCCCCCAAGGAAGAATTTAGTAAAATACTCTAAATTTAAAAAAATAAATATAGAAAAATTTTTTATTTTCTGCTTTTATATACATTGGCGAAAGTAAAAATAATCATGTTAATAGATAAAACAACATACCCAAACTTTAGATCATATAAAGAATTTAAAAATACATCACAAGGAAAAAATAAAAGCAGATATTCAAACTTAAAACCGTTGGCAGGAGCTGCAATTGGTGCGGGTGTTGCAATGCTTGCTTCATCTAAGATATTTAAGCATTCTATTATTCCAAATAATAATCTGCTTCCAAAATCAACATTAAGAGATGTATCTGAAATGCTTCTTATGGCAGGCGGTGCTAATATTGGCGGAGTTGCAGCCGGTTCAATCGGTGCTAGTGCAAAACAAAAAAAGAAAAAATATAAAGAAGCAATGTTTCAAATTATGAATACATCAATTCCTATGTTGCTTGTAACCGGTGCAATTAAGACTTGTGAAAGCGTTAAAGCTTTAAATAAAAATTCAGCCAAAATAATTGCATCTATTATAGCTATGTTATCAGGGGCTGCTATTGCAACCGGTATCACCAATGCAACAAAAAAAGAAAACGAACCTGAAAGAAAATATACCATTAAAGATTCCCTTGCAAACTTTGATGATATAGTTGCTACAATTAAACTTGGATTTAAAAAAGTAACAGAATATATTCCTGTTGATGTTTTGCTTCCTATAATATATGTTTATAACGGTTATCGTTCAGGCAGCAAAGAGTAATTTTAAACAATAATTTTTTTTCTATGCTATAATCCCTTATGTTAGTAACTTATGGGATAAAAAAATGGAAAAATTTTATACAACAACAGCGATAGATTACGTAAATGGCGCACCTCACATCGGCCATGCTTATGAAAAAATTCTAACTGATGTTATAACAAGGCATTTTAGCCAAAGAACAGCTGATGCTTATATGTTAACAGGTACCGATGAACATGGTATCAAAATACAAAAAACATCAGCAAAAGCAAATATATCACCAAAGGAATTTTGTGATATTAATGCGCAAAAATTTATCGATTGTTGGAATTTGCTTGATATTAACTATTCCCAATTTATAAGAACAACTGACGATTATCATAAAAAAACCGTTCAAAAAATCTTTAAAAAACTTGTAGAAAAAGGTGATATCTATAAAAATTCATATACAGGGTTATATTGTTCAGGATGTGAAGCTTTTTTAGCTGAAAAAGATTTGGATGAAAATGGCTGCTGTCCTGTACACAAGAAAAAACCTGAACAAGTATCGGAAGAAAATTATTTCTTTAAGTTAACAAAATACAAAGACGCTATTTTAAAACATATAAAACAAAATCCGGATTTTATTGTTCCTGATTTTAGGGCAAATGAAGTCATTAACCAGCTTGAAAATATTGAAGATATTTCTGTTTCAAGAGCAAAAACAAATGTAAATTGGGGGATTGATGTTTTGGATGATCCTGAGCAGGTTATATATGTTTGGATTGATGCACTTTCAAATTATATTACAGCTCTTGGATACGATACAGAAAATCCTTCTGAAAAATTTAAAAAATATTGGCCTGCCGATGTTCAGGTTATAGGAAAAGATATCTTAAAATTCCACAGTATATATTGGCTTGCTATATTAATG
Source organism: Candidatus Gastranaerophilales bacterium (assembly GCA_944324445.1). Lineage (GTDB taxonomy): Bacteria > Cyanobacteriota > Vampirovibrionia > Gastranaerophilales > Gastranaerophilaceae > RUG14156. Next base: position 3,388 of record CALUWL010000051.1, read on the forward strand.
GCGCTTGATTTGCCTTTACCGAAGCACATTTTAGCGCATGGCTGGATTACAATTGATGAAAATAAAATGTCTAAATCATTAGGTAATGTTGTTTCGCCCGAAAATGTTATGAAAGCTTATGAATTAACAACTCCTGATGCTTTTAGGTATTATATGGCAACAGCTGCTCCGGTTGGAAAAGACGGAAATTATTCCGATGTTGATTTTAAAGAAAAAGTTAACGCTCATTTGGCTAATTCAATGGGAAATCTTTTAAATCGAACATTATCAATGCTTGTTAAATATTTTGACGGAATAATTAAACCTGAATTTATAAAACATTCTCCTCTTTTTGATGAAGCAGAAAAAACTATTCAAGAAGTAAAACATCATTTTGATTATTTTGAAATTCAAGAAGCAAGCTTAAAAATTAATGAACTTGTAGATAAAACAAATAAATATGTTACGGATACTGCTCCTTGGACTCTTGCAAAGGAAGAAAAAATGCAAGAGTGCGGAAATGTTTTATATACTGTTCTTGAAATTATGTGTGTAATATCATCTTTAATTTATCCTTATTGTCCGAACATAGCAAAATCTATGGCACAGCAATTAAAATATGATATAAATACAAAATTGGATGATATTAAAACAAATAATATAAAAGAAGGTAAGTTAATTTCAAAAGAAGAAATCACTCCTGTATTTTTAAGAATAGATAGTGAACTTGCAGATAAGAAAAAATAATTAAAGACTTATATAATGTTTTATAAGGCTTAAAATGTTTTCATATTGGTTAATTGCAAATACAACACCAATTGATACAACAAGTCCTATTATTGCTTTTGATAAGTCTTTAATTAGATGTTTATAAACTTTCTTTTCTGTAATAAAGCGCAATCTATTGTATAGAGCTATTTCTCTGCCTGCAAGAACACCCAAAAATACCCAAGTTGTTGACATTGGGATATTATTTACATTTTGGAAATATAAAAGAATTAAAGTATACACGCAATCTATAATAGTTGCGCTTCTAACATCTTGTGTATTGGTTTTTAATTTAACAATATTTTGAATTTCGCCGCCTCTTTTGTAGCACAAAACAAAAAGCAAAACTAAAAATACCGATAAACTCAAGATTAATTGAATTAAAGTTAATTTTCTCGGAAGGTAAATAAATAAAACAGCTCCATCTTGAAGCAGCCAAGCACTCCATAAAAATGCCGTAGAAATCCATTTTGCAACTATCCAAGGAGTTGGAATGGGTTTATTTTTCATATATAAAAATATTTTTTCAACTTTTCTTGCAATGAAAAAATATAAAATTAATGAAGCAATTAAAGCTGTAATATAGCCTATAAAAGATTTTGCAATCATTAAGCCGATAACTGTGTTGGATGAGAAAACACTGACGATTAAAAATGCTGTAGCAACCGGAATCCCTTTTTTTGTAAGATATAAAAGCACTAAAGGAGGCAGAATATGCCACCAATAAAATGTTTGAGCATGCGGAATTCTATCCAGTCTATGAAAAGCCATATCTCCATCGTTTACAATCCAGCCAATCGTAAATGTTATAACCATAACAGTTCCGACATAAAGCCAAATTTGCCAAACGGGTCTATCTTTTGTGGTGTTTAGGAAAGTTCCTAAAGTTTGAATAGCGTCATTAGAAACACAAGCATAAAGGGATAATAAAAACCCTGTAATCATAAATATGAAGCTTGGTGTAATTTCTATCATAAAACCTTCAAAATAAATTATACATCAAGAGAATTCATAATTTCATCGCTTGCTTCAAAATTTGAATAAACGTTTTGAACATCATCATGTTCATCAAGTTTTTCCAGTAGAAGAACAACTTTTTTTGCAATTGAAGCATCTGTTATTTCGTTAGAATTTGAAGGAATTCTTGTTAATTCGGAGCTTTTTAATTTGTATCCGAGTTTTTCAAGTCCTTCTGCTGTCATTTGCAGATTTTCTGTTGTTGTTTTTATTTTGTAGCCGCCTTCTTCTTCATCTTCCCATACATCCATAGGGTCAAATTCCATACAGTCTTCAAAAAGTTTATCAAAATCAAACATTTTGACTTCTTCTTTAGAGCGTTTATCAGCTTCAACGGGTTTATCTATTGAAATTAATCCGCAAGGTTCAAATATCCAGCCGACACAACCTGTTTCACCTAAGTTGCCGCCGAATTTTGTAAAATAACTTCTTATATCTCCTGCGGTTCTGTTTCTGTTATCGGTTGCAGCTTCTATAAAAATTGCAACACCGCCTGCGCCGTAACCTTCGTATGTGATTTCTTCAAAATTTTCACCTTGAGCATTTCCTGTGCCTTTATCAATAGCTCTTTTTATGGTGTCATTTGGAAGCCCGCCTGCTTTTGCTTTTTCAACAGCAGTTCTTAAGCGGAAGTTACCGTTTAAATCTCCGCCGCCGATTTTAGCCGCTATAATAATTTCTCTTGAATATTTAGCAAAATTAGCGCCTCTGAGTGCATCGGTTTTTGCTTTTTTATGTTTTATGTTTGCCCACTTTGAGTGTCCTGACATAATTAATTCCTTATTTTAACCTTTTTCTTAATTAAAACATAGAGATAAGGAATTATCAAGAATTATCATGGTTTTCTTGGCTGCATAATTTTATTTTTTTGCTAAAATAATATTATGCAAAACGAACTTTCAAGAATAGATTACATAAGAGAATTAATAGCAGATTGCAGGTATGATGATGCGATGGAGATTCTATCCATTGCAACAGAAGAAGAACCTGATAACATAGATTATAATTATGAATTAGCCAGAATATTTATGGAGTTGGGTAATTACCCTTCGGCTATTTCTAATTTAGAATTAGTAACGGAAAAAACAAGAAATCACCTGTTGTTTTATATGCTGGGTGAAGCTTATCAAGCGGATAACCAGATAGATAAAGCAATTGGAGCATATTTAAAATCCATTATGTTAAATGAAAAGTTTGCACTAAGTTATAAAAAATTAGGCATACTTTTTCTTGGCAGAAACGATAAAATCTCTGCAGTTGAATATTTTGAAGACTATCTGAAATTAGATATACCGGAAGATGAAAAAGAGTCGGTAGCAAAAATTTTAGATAGGATTAAAAAATGACAAAAGAAGTTAAAATTTACACGCTTGATTATTGCCCTTTTTGCCAAAAAGCAAAAATGTTTTTAGATGACCATAAGGTTAAATTTGAAGAAATTTCATGTGAAGAAAACGAAGACGAAATGAGGCAAAAGTTGACAGAAGAATACAAACTTCCTTATCTTGCCACTTTTCCTCAAATAATAATAGACGGTAAAAATATAGGTGGATACACTGATTTAGTTGAAAAATTTCAAAATAATGAAATTTCATTTAATTAAAGATATTTTTTAATGTTTGAAGTTATGGCGGATTTTGCAAGCATGCCGACCATAACTTCTTTTACAATTCCGTCTTTAAAAACTAATATGCTGGGTAGTGCTGCAATTCCGTATTCTTTAGCTGTATTTATATTTTTATCCGCATCAATTTTTACAAATTTGACGCTATCTTTAAATTCGTTTTGTAATTGTTCTAAAACAGGCGCAAGTTTTCTGCATGGTCCGCACCAAGGCGCCCAAAAATCAACCACAACAAGGGTATCCGATTTAAGAACTGTTTGTTCAAAATTATTATCATTTATTTCTAAAATTTCACTCATGAAAAACTCCTTATTTTTTTGTATGATTATATCATGGATATCGATAAAATTTTTTCTATATTAAAAAAAGATTTTGTAGAAAATCGACTTGAACATAGCGAATTTGTGGATTTTATGGAAAACGTTAAAGATCCTTATCTTGTTTTAATTTGCTGTATTTTATCATTAAGGACAAACGATAAAACAACAATAGGTGCCACAAAAAGAATGCTTGAATTGGGTTCAACAGCAGATGAAATTTCTAAGCTTGATGTTGAAACATTATCAAGAGCCATTTATCCTGTTGGTTTTTATCAAAACAAGGCTGAGCAGATTATTAATCTTTCAAAAATTTTAATAGAAAAATATAATTCAAAAGTTCCCGATTCAATTGATGAATTGATTAAATTCAAAGGGGTGGGAAGAAAAACTGCTAACCTTGTTTTGACAAAAGGCTTTAATAAACCTGCAATTTGTGTTGATGTACATGTGCACAGAATTTCAAACAGGCTGGGTTATGTTAAAACAAAAACCCCTGATGAAACAGAATTTGCCTTAAGAAAAATCCTTCCTAAAAAATATTGGATTGATTTTAATACGTTACTTGTTACTTTGGGTCAAAATATCTGTAAACCACAAAGACCAAAATGCGGCGATTGTCCGATTTCAAAATTCTGTGCCAAAATTATCAACTAAATTTTAAGGTCATTTATAACATAATCTAAATGTTCAATATTTGATGAAATTACATTATTATTTTTAACTCTGAAAACAAGTTTTCTATAATAACCGACATCAATTACCTTTTTGCTTAAAAGCTCTGATATAAATTCAATCGCAGCAATATCATCCGCTTCTTTTGCAGTTCTATATAATTCATTGATTTGTGTTAACATAAATTCTTCATGAGATAGTGCAGTTGAAAATATATCCGAAACATTAATCCAATCAACTGATGGTTCTTCTATTTTTGAGAAAGTTAATTTTTCATCTCTTAAAATAATGTAATCATAAATTTTTTGTGCACAATCGAGTCTTTCAGATGCTTTGTGTTTCATAAATTTTGAAAAACCGTTCATTGCAATTTCATCAAAATATGTAGACATTGCAAAATAAAGGTATGCGCTGTAAAATTCGTGGTTAATTTGTTTATTAAATGCTTGTATCAATTTAGTTTCCATCTTAAAACCCCTTATATTTCAGTTTTTGTTGTCCAACAGCCGTCTTTATTGCAATATAATCTTATATAAAAGCCTTCATCGCAGTGGCATTTAATAACCATTTCAGGAGTTTCATTAAATTTTAAGAATTTTTTCTTTGTATATTTTTTATCTTTTGAAATTGCTTCAATAAATTCAATATGATGTTCATAAGTCATTCCGTGGTTAAATTTAACAGTTATAACTTTGCTTCCATCTTGATTAACCGTTGTTTCAATATGAGCATAGTGAGCATTTTCAGGTTTTGCTTCGTGCTCCTCTATAAGTTTCATATCTTGATTGCAGCAAACTAAAGTCCCTGCTCCTTCGTGTTCAATTTCGACAAGATTGTTACAGATCTCACATCTAAATAGTTCCAGTAATTTTGTCATTTTTTTCTCCTTTAATTTTATCTTGTTAAATTTTTGCATAGGATAAAATTAAAGAAAATTAGCTTAATGGGTTAAGCCTTATGTGTTTTAAAGATAAGACATGTAATCTTGTTTTAAAATATCCTTGTATTTGCCTTCATTTTTTATATTTTGCAAGAATTTCATAATTTGAGATCTAACATAAACTTCGTCAGTTTCTTCTTCATCTAAAAATAGATAATCTGAAATTTCAACATACCATTCAGGCAGTTTGAAAGAAAAAATTTCAGCTTGAGAATTTAATTCTGATATTTTTCTTTTGATTTCTTCTTTGGATATTTTGAAATTTATATAATCTTGCAAAGTTCCTACAACGGTTCTTTCAAATTTTTCATTTTTTCTTTTTGCACTGTTAAAATATGGATTTGAATAATTTATAGTTTGAGATATAATTCGCATTTAATAATTTCCTTTTGATTTTTATAAAACTCAAAAAAAAATTTATTTGCGTTATTGTCTATTGTAATCAAATAAAATCATATTTTTTCTAACATCTGTTTCAGATGCTCCTTTTATTGTAACTAATTTGCCGTCTGAATTGAATACTGCGTTTATAAAATCATATTTATTATTATAGGGAACAATTAAACTTGTGTTTTTGTATGATGTGGTTCCCCAAGGTAAATATACTCCAGCCGAAGCCGTATATCCGGTTTTTCTTGGCCAGTTATTTGGAATTATCGGAAATTTTATGGAGTCATTAATTTTATCCAATACCTTTTTTAATTCATCAAAATCTATGCTTCCGTCTTCTTTTTTTCCAAATCTTTCTATTAATCTATGCATTGTATGGATTGCATGATAAGAGCTTTCTTCCAATTTGTTTAATTTTAAATATTTTTTTCCTTCTTTTTCTATTACGCTTATATTTATATTTTGGTCAATAAAATCGTAATTTTTAATTAGATTTAAATATTTTTCTACATCTGGATAAGTCAAAATAATTTCTGATGCATCATTAAAACCGGCATTTTGAGAATATATTTTACATAACTTTCTTTCTTTATCAACTAAGAAATCTGAAATTTTGAAAAAGCCTTCTCTTGCCTCTTTTAATGTGGAATATGAATTCAAAACCGCAGATTGCTCAAGATTAATAAGTTTTTTATCAGTCTTTTGAATATTTTGTACAGATTTTTTTAAACTTTCATAAGCATTTTCAAAAACCCTTATATCGTCATTATTAAAGAAAATTTTTCTTTTTAGTTCTCTAACTTGAGAAATAATTTTATCGTAATCTTTTTCTAGAACGTCATCTATTCCGTATTTTTTAAATAATTCTTGTAAACTTTCTCGTGCATATTCCATGGCTTTGCAATCTTGATCAAACTTTACAAGTGCCACTTCTTTTCTTGCTATAATATCTTTAGCAAGTTGCAGGCAGCCTTCTTCATCAATATAGAATTCTTCATCATTAGCAGCTAATATTTTGCATAAGTCTTTAAAGGAAATTTTTTGTGGATTTTCCGAGAATAAATTTATCAATTTATTGTATATTGGTCTTGTAATATCATAAAAACTGGTTTTAATTTTTCCTGTTACTTTATCTATTGCTTCAGAATTTATAGTGTCAACAAATCCCCAAGGAGTTTTTCCTGTAAAAGAAATTTGCTTATTTAATTTTTTGGAGCTTTCAAAAGAGTCGCGCTTGTATTCAAGCCTTACTCCTTGGCATGTATTTTCCTTAGATTTGGCATTTGGCTTGTTTGTTTTTATTGTATTTTCTACTAAATTAAACTCCATATAATAATAAAGTATATTTTTAAGTTTAAATTGACATTTTCTTATAAAAAATATGTTATAATACAAACGTAGTTTGCGGAGTGAAGATAATGGCAAGAATTTTAATTTCAATGAAAGACAATTTTCTAAAAACGATAGATGAGCTTGCAAATAAAGAACAAAGAACACGTTCGGAGTTTGTTCGTGAGGCTTTAAGGGAGTATATCAAAAAAACAAACAAGATTGCTCCTAAAAATGCTCAAAAAAATGCCGACATTTTAGAAAACCTTCTTGATTAAATTACATTGCTCTGTATTTTGCAAGACTAACCAGATAAACCTGTATTTCTAGCGGTTCAAGCGAAACATTTATTTTGTTTTTTTCTGTTTTTGGGTGATTTTTAGAATTTATTATTGAAAATAAATAATCTTTCTTTAAATAATCTGATTTAACTGTTGCATTTTGAATATTGTTTTCATCAAGTGAACCTACTACAATAAGTTCTCTATCAATATTTTTGATTTTATATCCAAAAACATTGTCGTTATTTGTTTTTAAAAGTGTAAATTTTCCGTCTTTAATCAAATCAGCATTTCTTTTTTTGAAATCAATTGCTTTTAAATATTGTTTTTTCAATTTCGGATATTTTCCGATTGGCTGTGCTGATAAATTAAAGATATCAAACATACCCGAGTGAACAAAATAGTACTCATCATCTGTATATGTTTTTTTAGCTTTTTTATTTTCGTAAGAGTAGGTAAAATCGTCTCCTGTTGAAAAACCGTCAAGAAAATATGCATTTTGTTTTAAGGTAGCATTTAACCACAAAACCATATTCCAATAATTTACACCTTTTAATATCGGGGCTTGTTGATCGTGCGTTGCAACGGCAGTCATAATTGATGCGTTTTTATTGTTTTTTAGAATTTTTAAATTCTTTTCGATTTTTAAATCGAATTCTTTTTTGGTTTTGATATTTTTAAAATCGCTCCAAGAACCGTAATAACAATCAAATCCGGCTGATAAAAGCTCATCCGGCGTTGCATAATGATTAACAACCCCTAAAGCAGGATTTGACCATTCCGGATTTGCTTCTGCTAAAAATAAAAAATCAGGATTTTTAATTCTTGCGTAACTTATAATATTTTTCCAAAAAACATAAGGTTTAATTGCTGCAACATCTGCTCTTATGCCGTCAAAACCAAGGTTTTGCGCTAAATCAACAAAACTTTTAAAGTTGTTTAGAGTGTCTTCGTTTAGGGTTCTATTTCTGTTATAAACTTTGAATAAACGCACATCAACCCAATCAGCAGGAGCATAGGTTTCATTGTTTCTGTTTTTTAAAAACCAAGAAGGTTTTTTAATGCTTAAATCAAAAGAGCCGCAGCTTGGAAGGTCGACAATTAGTTTAAAGCCTAAACTATGCGCATAATCTACAAAATCTTTTGCCTCATCATAAACGGTTGAATCGTTTGTGGTGTCATCTAAAAAAGGACTAATTTCATTGAAGCTATCCATTGCATATAATGAACCTGCTGTTCCGAGCGCTTTTAACTTGCCTGTTTTGGTAATCGGCATAACATAAATTGTATTAATTCCCTCGTCTTTTAGGGTTTTAAGTCTTTCTTTGGCGTTTACAAAAGTACCATTTATATCGCCTGATTCAACATCAATTATTCCGTCGTTATCTTTGTCGATTGCACCAAAATTTCTTATATTTATTGTATAAATTATTGCTTCGTTATTTTTAAACATCTCTCTTAAGCTTTTTGTTTCATTTTGAGCATAAACACTCGTGCAAAAAGCTATAATACTAAACAATCCGATAATAATTCTAATTCTTTTCATAATATAAAAGTATATAGTAAAA
>CALUWL010000052.1 GCA_944324445.1 Candidatus Gastranaerophilales bacterium
ATCCGTGTATAACAAAAGGTTGCTATCATCACCAAAAATAGCACCATTATATTTTTTATTCAAACAAGTAGGGCATATGCCCATATCGGTTAATTCTTTAGGTGAGAGTTTTAATAAATCTTTTGTTTTCATATGACTCCTTGTATAGTGATTAATTAAAATATTATCATTCATAATTTTCATAAAACTTTAAATTCTTTGAAAATAAAAAGTTGTTTGTACATCTAAGGCTGAATTGCTTGTTGATTTGTAATCAAGTTATATCAATATGATAAGCCATAAGCGTATGTAAACTCGTATAATGTAAAAATAATCGATCAATACTTGCCTTGCTTTATCATAAGTTTTGGGTCGCTAAATTTGCCTGCAAACTCTAACATATATAATTTTTTTAATTGCTTTATGGATATTATAACATATTTTTTAACTTTTGTATTGTCTTTTGCATGTAAATTTTGTTTCGTATTCATCTTTTTAGAGTTTAAGTTGATGCGTTAGTTTTTTATGTTGTGATTATATTATTTGTTTCGTTTTTTAAAAATAACTACATGAGAGTGACCTTTTAGTTTTTTGCTAGTTAACAAAAAGCCGTTCATATCGTTGGTGGTTAATGGCTTCTGCGTTACATGTTCAACATAGGTTTCATATTCATGATAGGTTAAATTTGATTCAAAATATTTTATCATTTTTAAATGAAAAAGCTTTCCCAGATATTGAAATGTGCGTTTACTTAATATGTGTTGATGGTGAGGCGGTAAATCTAAAATACCATCGCCAATAAAACTTAAAACGCCATCGGGATTTGGTGTTGAAATAATCAAATATCCGTTTTTACGAACTTTATTTAAACAAGTTTGTATAAAATCTTGTATATCATCAACATGTTCTGCAACTTCAAAATTGCACACAACATCAAACGTTTTATGAATATCTTCCAATTTTTCCTTTGTTACATTTAAATTTTTTGTCTTACATATACGTATTGCCGTATCTCTATATTCGCTACCTAGCGCGTAAGCAACATAGTGTTGAATTTTATCTAAAAAACCGCCGCCTCCGCAACCGACTTCTAACAACGATTTTATATTTTTTTGTTTTAAAAAATCAATAACAAAAGCGAACTCCGGTCTAAAAGCGGGGTAGTAGTTTTGTTTTGCTAAAAGATCATAAAGTTTAGTGCTATCTTTTAAAATAAAATTATAATATGTTAGTTCACAGTTTTTGCATAATCTCTGTTCTAATTTTTTATTGATATATACGGTAGGTATTGGGTTAAATTTTCGTTTTTTTGTCCATGCGTCAATTAAATAATTTATATCCATTCTACCAGTTACTAAAAATTCTTTGGCGTGACATAAAGGGCAACAAGATATTTCATGTATATCGTTTTCTTCACAAATGTTGGTCGTGGTTATTGTATTTGGCTCTTCGCGTTTTCGTAAATCTATATAATTTTTCATAAAAACCCCGTTCATGTAAAAAATGTGTAATTTACTTTTTATTTCAAACTTTTATAGTTTGTAAATAATAAAATATAATCAATCAAAATTATAATAAATATAAAATGTTTTATGTTTTCTTTCAAGCAATTATAACATAAAGTGGTTTACTTTTTAAGCGCTCAAAAATAAAAATTTGTAGAAAAAATAGCCACAAGTATTACTTTAAACAAGAGAATACAATACAAAATGGTGTTTTTAAAAACTTAAAAAGGGTTATAAATGTTTCAATTTTTGCGAGCGACAGGCGTATAGTATACATAAGGAGGGGAGAAAATATGAAATCTTTTAAAAACTTTTTCAATCAAAAACAAGATAATCTTAACATTGTAAAACTAACTCAAGAATATGATGCTTGCTAATGTGACAAAAAGAGGAAGAGATAAGTTTTCTCTTCCCCTTTTTTTAAGGGAGAGATGTTATGAAGAAATTAAGACCTAAATTTTTCAAATATCAGTTAAAAAAGTTAATTTTAAATTTAAAATATAAAACAACAGGAATAGATTTTCGAGGGTATTATTCAGCGCAAACGCTTGGCATTGCAAATACTGGGGCTACCGGTTACGAACCATGTTACAATATAAAAAAATATCTTAAAATATGTAAACCGACCCAAGATGACAATTTTTTAGATATTGGTAGCGGTAAAGGTTGTGCGCAATATTATGCAAGAAAGTTTGCTTTTTCTAAAATAGATGGTGTAGAATTATCAAAACAACTCTATGATGTTGCTGTACAAAACGCAAAGTTAATTAAAGATGGCAGAATTCATATGTATCATGAAAATGCAATACATTTTCGTGAATATAATCAATACAATTATTTTTTCTTATATAACCCTTGCTTTGAAAATATCATGGAAATTATAGCGAAAAAAATTAGAGAATCATTTGAGGTAAATAAAAAAAGAACAATTGTTATTTACAATACGGCTAAGTATAAAAATGTATTTACAAATTTAGGTTTTAAAGTAATATATCAGCATAAAAATGATTGTATTTTAGAATTAAAGTAAAAAGGAATGAAACTATGGAAAAAAAGATTTTTATTCAAGAAATTAGAGAAGAAGTTACACAATGTAGAATTATTCAAATTGATAAAAAACTAAATACGTTAAAGAAAGAAAAAAAATTAAATGATGGAGGGCAGATAAATGCGTAGCCTAAAAATAGGTGAAGACAGATTTATTATTCCTTTTAATAATAAATATTTTGTAGTTAATGAATATACAAAAAACTTAATAGATGTACTTAATCATAGTGAAGATATTCAAGATTTTGCAAAAAAGCAAAACTTAAACGAAACTGAAGCATATGCGTTAGTAAGCGATTTAGATCAACAAATTGATGATTGTGATTATTATGAAACCAATGTTTCTTTACCTGTTCCTTTAAAAATACAGTGGAAAATGACAATGCGTTGTAATTTGCGTTGTAAACACTGTTATTTAGGTGAATTAAGTCAAAAATGCTTACCCAAAGCCGATTTGTTAAAAATAGCCAAAGAAATCAATGATTTTGGTGTTATGGAGGTTACTTTAACGGGCGGGGAAGTTTTTACCGTTGACTGTATAGATGAAATTATTCAATATTTCCATGACCATGAAATTAAAATGATCATCTTCACAAACGCTTTGCTAGCTAATCTTCACAAAGAATTTTTACAATCTTTACAAAACAAAGATCTGATTAAATTTATTGTAAGTGTAGACGGAACACAAAAAGAACACGAATTTATTCGCGGGGAAGGAACATATCATAAGACGTTACAAAATATAAAAATGTTGACTGATACGGGCTTTAAAGTTTCGGTAAACATGGTTCTTAATAAGAAAAATTACACATCGTTATTTGATTTAGTGGGTGAATTAAATACAGTTGGCGTTTCGAATTTACAACTTTCTGAATTAATACCTATGGGGAATGCAACGAAAGACTTATGCATGGATACAAACGACTTTAAAAAATTGCAGAAAATTTTCAGAAAAATTCACAAAGTGTATAAAACCTCAAACATTTTTTATAGTGCGGAAGATGATGGAACAGAAAATGAAATCTTTTTGTTAACAGAAGATAAACTTCAAAGTTTTGGACAAGAAAAATGGAAGTGCGGAGCAGGTCTTGGAAAGGGAACCATTCTTGTAAACGGAGATGTTGTTTGTTGTCCTTTTATGGAAAATTATACATTAGGCAATGTTTTAAGCGCTCCGCTTAATAAAGTTTGGGACAGTGAAAATAGATATAAATTTTTAAAAATGATTGCTGAAAATAATAACGGACACCGAAAATGTATTGTTCTTAGAAGATATCAATAAAAATTAGGAGTGATGTATGATTGCAGTAAATGAAAAGTCTATGTTTGGCCAAGTGTTTTTAAAACTTATACAACAAGTAAATTGTTTTAACGATGAAAAATTGGCGGCTATAAAAAAAGATTTTGAAATATCTAATGTAACCGAATTAAATATTCGTAATGGTATTCAATCGAAAATAGCTGTTTTTTTCGAATCTGTAAAAAACAAAATACAAGCAGTATCAAATGAAAAATTAACCAACGTACATCACTCAAAATTTATTGCAAAGGTATTCGAATCTTTAAGTTTATACTATTACCAAAGTGTAAAGAAAAACAGGGGAATTAACTATCCAAGTGTAAATAGTTTAGAAAACTTAATGGGCTCTTTTGTAGAGAATGTACCAAAAGCAAATGAAAATTTTACATCTTTTATATTAAAAGATAAAAAACTTTCATTAAAAACTACAAGTGAATTATCGGCGTTCATAGTTTTGGTTGCGGTTTTGTTTCAGTGTGATATTTGTAAACTTGAAGAAATTATCATAGATTTATTGCGTTCTCAAGTAAAAATTTTTATCAACAACAAAGATTTTGTCGCTGAAGTTAATAAACAATTATGTAACTTTAAGTTCGTTATTGACCAAATAGAATTTGACGCAACAGACACTATGCAGCAGGCGGATAAGTTGCTGTATTTACACAAAGAAGCTGTTTTGCTTGGTAAGTTACTGTTTATACTCTTGTATTTTACAGATTATAAATCTCCTACAATAGAAGCAAAAGAAGAATATATTGGTTGGATCAATAACATTCAAGATTACTTTGTAAAAGTATGTAATGGTTATAGCAAATACTTATGGATACGTTACCGACGTTTGCCGGGCGTTGATATGTCGCTTGAAATGTTAAATGGGTTGACCATAGATAATGTGTATGTGCTTCCTAATTTTTTAGAAAACAATCAAAAGGTTGATGGTTTACTATCCGCATATTTTAATAAAAACGAACAAAAAAGAACGCGCAAAGCAATTGTTGCAAGCTATGGTAAAGGTAAAACTTCTTTATTACACCTTATAATTTCATGTATTGTAGTAAACAGTAATTATGCTATAAAATATGAAAATATATCTAGATATTTTATGAATGTATACAACGATTATAATCAAAAACTTCAGTTTCATAGCCGTGATGTTTTTCCTATAGTTATTAATTGTGAAAAATTTAGTGCTTATGCAAAAAGCAAAAATAATCAAGCGTTATCGTTAACAGATTTTGCTTATTATATTATAAAGCAGTACAACGAAGATTTAAACATTGTAGGCGAAAGGAACAAAGGTTGGTATGATAATTGGATTGCAACGTTTTCAAATGATGAGTTCGTAAAAATTTTAGATGGTGCTATTGAAGAAGACAAGCTTATGTTATTGGTGGATTCTGTTGATTGCATTGAAGATAATTATAAAATTTTATTTGAAAAAATGTTAAATGAATTTATTCATACATATGGTTGTTCTTGCGAAATTATTTTAACAGCCAGCAATCAAAAATATTTGCCGCAATCCGTTGTTGATGAAAAATATGGGTTTGATATTGTGCATATTGCCGACTTAAGCTTGGAACAAGCAAAACAATTACTTTTAAATTATTATACTTTTTATAAAAGTAGTGATTTGGTAACTTTGAAAAAGCAAGAGTTGTTAGAAGAGTTTGAACGCATGGAAAATCCGTCTTATACTATAAATTGTCTTGATCAAAAGTTTGAAAATTATAACCATGTGTTTGAAGCAAATAAAAGCGTTGTGCTTGCATTATTTGATGAATTAAAAAACAATGAACAAATGTCTTTTATTTTAAAAAATCCGTATATTTTAACTAGAATTGCAAAATTGTATGTAAAATCAGATTTTGATATAAAAAGTCTGTTAAAAGATGTTGTTTATGATTCGCTGCCAATTATGAGTGAAATGAGCGAACCTGTTTATGATTTTATACAAAATGATTTTTTCCAAGCAGCGCTAGAAAGCCAAGCCTTGGGGAATTACGAACCTGTTTATGAATTGTATAAAAAACTAGATGGCAAGGTTTATACCAATATGGATGTGAAATTGAAAAATTTAATAAAAACCACGAAAACATTGTTGAAATTATTGTTAGAGAGTAAGCAGAATGATTAAAACAAAATATTTAATAATTGGGGCGGGTTTAACAGGCGCAACATTAGCTAAATGCTTGGGCGAAGATTATATTATTTTAGAAAAATCAAACAGTGTTGGCGGTTTATGTAAATCTTTTTATGTAAAAGACTTTGTTTTTGATTGCGGGGGGCATTTTATGCATGGCTTTGCCTTGCGTGAACAGCAGAAAGAACAATTGCTTCAAATAAAAAAGATATCTAAAATTGCATACAAAAATCATTTTATTGATTATCCTTTTCAAAATAACATACATCAATTAAGTGAAAAAGAATACAAAAGGTGTATGCAAGATTTTGAAAAACGACATAAATATAAACCTTTACACTTAAAAAATTATTTATATTACATTTATGGGAAAAGATCTGTAGATTTATTTTTAATACCATATAACGAAAAACTTTATTGTACCAAACTAAACGCTTTAGATAAAGATTGTTTTGGTAGATTTTTTCCTAAACCCAATGAAAATAAAAGTTATAACGACACCTTCTATTATGATGCATTAGGTTGTGAGCACTTTTTTTCAAGCACGTTTCATGCTTTAAATATGTCTAAAATTATTTTTAATTGCTTTTATACCAGCATAGATGTTTTACATAAAATTGTGTATACAAACCAAGGGGCTTTTCAGTATGAATATTTAATCAATACATCGCCATTTATTCATTTTTATAAAGCTATTTACTCAAACAGCTACAAAAAGATAAAAAAATATTTTAAAGCAAACAAAGTGCTTGTTATAAATATAGGGTTTAATAAAAACACAAGTATACATTCCCATTGGTTATATGTTAAAGACCCTTCTATTAACTTTTATAGGGTAGGGTTTTACAGTAATATAACAGGCACTAACAAGTTGAGTGTTTATGCCGAGATTGCATTAAAACAAAACGCGCACGTGCATAAGAAAAAACAAATGCAAAAAGTTTTAACTGGGCTAAAAAAACTTAACATTATTGATGATTCTTTTCAAGTAGAAGCCTGCAATTTTGTAGTATGTGATCCAGCATATGTGCATATAAACAGACATTCTAACCTTATTGTTTCAAACTTTAAAAACATCATGGAAAAAGAGCAAGTTTACACTATAGGTAGATATGGTAATTGGGAATATTCTTCTATGATTGATAACGTAAAAGAGGCTGAAAGCCTAGGTTTAAAAATAAAGGAGCAAAATAAATAATGATTAAAGTGGCAGTTGTTTCATCTATGTATAATGTTGAAAATTATTTGGAAACATGTTTGCAGTCATTAATTTCGCAAACCTTAAAGGAAATTGAAATAATTTTAGTTAACGATGGTAGTACCGATAAAAGTTTTTCTATTGCACAAACGTATGCGCAAAAAGATAAAAGAATTGTTTTAATTGATAAACGCAACACCGGTTACGGCGATTCTATGAATGTGGGAATTGAAAGAGCAATTAAAGACGGAGCAGAATATATTGCCTTTATAGATCCAGATGATTACATAGCAACCAATGCATACGAAAACTTGTACAAAATAGCAAAAGAAAATGGTGTTGATGTGTTGCGGGCAAATATTACATCTGTGTTTTCTAATGATGAAGGCCAAACACAATATTTTGAAAATAATGCGCTAAGGCAATTTCCGGAATATTATAATAGGGTTTTAACATTACAAAACAACAAAAAAATATTTACCATGAATAGTAATTGTGGGGGGCTTTTTCTTTGTTCATTCCTAAAAAAAAATAAAATTAAACATAATACATCTCCCGGGGCTTCCTATCAAGATATTGGTTTTTGGTTTCAAAGTTATGCGCTTGCAAAAAGATTTTATTTTTCGTCCAATCGTTACTATTTTTACCGAAGAGAAAGACCAGGTTCGTCAGAAGCAGGGAAGAAAGATGTTGACACCATTTTTAAGGAATATGCTTTTATTGAAAATTTTATAAAAAAACACAAAACTATTAAAGAAAACTTTTATGATGTGTTTTTTGTTGCTATGTATAGGTCTGTATATTGGTATTTTCATTTATTAGATAAGCGTTTAAAAGAGTCATTTGTGCATAAGGCTTCTCAAATTTTTAAACAGGCTGTACAAGATAAAAAAATAACCATGGATTTGGTAAAAGAAACATCTCCTTATTTTGAAATTTTAATAAAAAACCCAAAAGAATTTTTACAAGTAGTGGAAAAAGGAAAAAATAATAAATCTCCACTAATTGTGCCAAGGTAACAGATGAAAAAAATATGTGATAAAAAAATCATTTTTGTCGATTGTTTTGATACGTTAATTTATAGATGCGTGTCAGTGGAAACGCTCGAATTGCAATGGGCAATTCAGTTAAAACGTAAATTTTTAGAGTTAGCGGAATATTCTCCTGAGAAAATTTTAGAAATAAGAAAACAAATTAAGTATCTTTTAAAAGATGATTTCGATGAAATTCCGTTTTCTTATTTTATGGAAAAAATTCATGAGTATTTTCATTTAAACATAGATAAACAACAGTTTGTGAAATATTGTCAAGAATTGGAAGAAAATATTGAACTAGGTGTTCAATTTATTAATCCAGATATATATCATACGTTGAAAAAATATAAAGAATTGGGTAAAAAAATTTATTTGATTTCAGATTATCATTTGCCGTTAAGTAGCGTAAAAAAGTTTTTAGAATATCATAATGTTTCTTTTTTGTTTCAAGATGTATTTGTTTCTTCTGAGGTTAACTGTACAAAAAGGCGTAAAGGATCTAAACTTTTTATTTATGCATTACAGCAAATTCAATGCCAAGCGGAAGATGTTGTTATGATTGGCGATAATTACGATTCTGACTATACTATGTGTAAAAAAGTTGGTATTGAAAGTTTATATTACAAAAAAAAGAATAAAAAAATATATTATGTTTCAAAATTGTCAAATAATTTGTTTAATAAAAAACTTTTAAAATTTAAACTGAATTGCTGGAAAGAGAAACCGTTTGTAGATTATAGTTTTTTATTCTGCTTATTTACAAAATATTTGTCTGAAAAAGCAACATTCGACAATGTAACAACCTTAACATTTTTATCAAGAGACGGCTATTTTTTAAAAATATTATTTGATGCTTATCAAAAATTGTTGGTACCCAAACAACAAATAATAAAAACAGAATATTGTTATAATTCTCGCAAAATAAACGAGCAAATTAAAAAGGGAACTATATCTGACGAATATAAAAATTATATAAAGAGTTTTTTAGATAATCATATTTTAAACATTGTGGATTGTGGTTGGAACAATTCATCGCAAGAAATATTTTCAAAATCGTTAGGATTGCCAACACGCGGTTATTATATTGGAACATATTCTAAAAACAAAGTAAATGCTTTTTGTGATAGAACAGGGCTTATCTACGATGTTTCAGAAGATGGGCAAACAAGTCCGTATTATTGGCTTTTGCGGACGAATTTTACGATCATTGAGCAAATTCTTGGGGCTCCACACGGTTCGTTGATGGCTTATGAGAGTAAGCCTGAATTTTTTTGGGATAAACAAGAAGAATATTTGTACAAAACATATATACAAAATTTACAAAATCAAATATTGCAAGAGGTTTTAAGCCTTGCTGTTTGGTTGAAAGATGTGCCTCCAACAGAAGAATTACAATTGCTTGCAAAAATGAATATTCAACAAAATCTTTTAGCAAGCAAAACGTCTTTACAGTGGATGAATGAATTTTCTCGCTGTTACTATGATAACCTAAGTTTTAATCAAAATAAAGTGGGGAATATTGCTTTCAGAAAGAAAAAACAAACATGGAAAGAAGCGTTGTTTTTTCCTGAAAAAAGAATGAGTATTATTGTAAAAAAACAGAGAAAAATTAAAAGCAATATACATATGTTTTTTTATAAACTCTGGGCAAAAGGGTTTATAGCAAGATTGAAAATTCTTGGGAAATTTAAATTAAAAATGAAACAAAAAAATGTTTTTCTTCCTAAAAACAATGATCAAAAAGTATTGTTACATTTTTTAAAAATGCCTCTTTCATCAACAAAAGAAATTTTCAACAAGTTTGCGTTATTACCAAATGCTTGTACATATAGCGACCGCAATAACCATGGGTTTGTTTTTGTGTATAATAACAACGCAGCTATAACGCTTGTTGCTCACGCCGATACCGTTTTTTATAAAAATTCGTCTGCGAATATATTAGAAAAGCGTGGAATTTTGTACTCTGGCGATTCTAAAGTTGGTTTAGGGGCCGACGATAGAGCAGGCTGTGCCATATGTTGGTTAATGAGAAATGCGCCTGTTAATATTTTAATTACAAGTGGCGAGGAGAAAGGAGCGCTTGGTTCAGCGTTTTTAAAAGAAGAACATCCCGAAGTTTTAAAACTCATTCAAAAATCAAAATATATTTTACAGTTTGATAAAAAAAATGGAAACGAATATAAAACATATTATATACCTGTAACAAGACGTTTCAAAGAATTTATTGAACAAAACTATCAATTTGTGCCCGTGAGTGGTGGTGGCGGTACAGATATTGTTAATTTATGTTCAAGTAAAGCGTGTGGCGCTAATTTGTCCATAGGTTACTATAACCCACATACAGCAAAAGAATGCTTAGTGTTAAGTGAGTGGCAAAATGTGTTAGATAAAACTAGGGCTCTTTTAAACAAAATGAACACCAATGATGAACAATAAAAAATTGCCGTTTGAGTTCAAACGACAATTGTTTGGCGAGCGTTCGAAATCTCAATTCGAACCTGTCCTTAAAAATTCGAACCAAAGAGGGTTCCTTCAGAGTGCTGAGCCATATGGTTCAAAATCTCAATTCGAAAATGGGCGTAGAGCATCTGCCTTCGAACCTTTTGAAAAAATAACAAATGCGAACTCTGAAAAAGGGAAGGCTGAAACTGAAGTTGGCGAAACTGGAACTGCAAATGAGAAGGTTGAAACCAAAAATAAGAAAAGGGGAAGACCCAAAGCAAAAAACAAAAAGCTGACACTTACCATTCATAAATTTTCAAACCACATCAAATTCATCGACTACATCCCCACCCACGAATTGATAACATATAGGCATTTGTTTGCCTACGGCTTTTATGTGGAATAAATAAAATGCAATTACATCAAAAAATACTTAAATACTTGCAAAAACAAAATTTTTATGTTATATTAAATTTGGCCAAAGAGATTTGGTTGTAAAATTTAAGTATAATAATATTTGAAGGCCGTATATTCAACTCTCTATAGAGTATATGACGAGGATATACTCCGAAGAAAGAAGTGCATAAGAGACGGGGATATACATCGTATTATTAGAAAAGGAATTTTACGTAATTTTTAGAAACTAATATTGCCTTTGAAAATACTCGTTAAGCAATAAACAGATTGTGGTCAGCTGGACCTAGGTGTCCCCCAATTTGTTTCTAAACTTTACACCATATAAAAATAGCAACTTTGTTGTTATTTTTGCTATGAGTGTAAAGTTGATTGAATTTGACCTATAAATCCTTTCACTCATAGAGTGGAGGATTTTTATTTTAGGTCAAAAGGAGGTGATAATATGAGGAATAAAGTGTCTGGTTACACACATACAAAAAAACAATTGGACAATTATTCAAACCAAAACAATAAAAACAATAAGGCTTATACTGCAAATTTGAATAATCGTGCTAATCAATTGAACCCAAACAATGCTAGGTATTATTCATCAAGACTTAATAATAAATAATTTCTAATTACTTAGCTAAATAAAGGGAGGTTTTAATTAACTAAAAAAACCGAAGGCCAATTCACAGGTTTTCGGTTTTTATGTAATAAAATTCTATCGAAAAACTTGCTTTGACAATATATAAATTGCCGATAACGGCAATTTTATTTTGTAGATTTATTGACTTAATTGCCGATAATGGCTATAATTTATTTAGAGGTGAAACATGTATTATTCAGATAATCATCAAAGTGATAATGAAAAAATTTTTAAAGCATTAGAAAAAGTCCTA
>CALUWL010000053.1 GCA_944324445.1 Candidatus Gastranaerophilales bacterium
TAAGGTTAGAACCCTCGAAACCCGCATTATTCCTAACAAAAAAGACCCCGAAGGGTCAAATTTGATAAATGGGGCGGGTAGTGGGACTCGAACCCACGTATACCGGAACCACAATCCGGGGCCTTAACCACTTGGCGATACCCGCCATCAGCTAAATTACGCTAAAATAGCGCTTATTCATTATACATCAAACAATTTTAAAATGCAAGAAAACCCCTAAAAGTTTGTAAGCGCTTACAAAAATTAGCTCAAAAACGAGCTTTTTTGAGAAAAATATGTTATCTTGTAAAAAGATTTTCGGACAATTCAAATTGGTATCGTCCTGATTGGATAGAGAAACGAGGCTGACGAAAACAAGGAGGGATATCTGTGCGTCATTGCAACAGTGTATTTAGTGCATCTGATATATGGTTTCTTTTGGATGACGATAAGTTTGTAAATAGAAAATTATATCTTGCTGATTGCCCTATTTGCGGAAAAAAAATTGCACTTTATTCTTATATGGATTTCAAAAAGGAAAATTATTTTGAAAAGTATTTTTATTCAGGCGGCGTAATAAGGATAAAAGAAAAATTAAAAAAAGATATTGTATCTACCATGCTTGGTTTTAAGACAAAATATAAAATGCCTTTTGGGTTTAAATTCGGTTTAAATAAAGAAATTAAAAGAAACGGTAAAATTGTTGGTACAAAGCAATACGCATGCGACTTTTACGGAAATAAGATTTTAGTTAAGAAAACGGAAGATGGATGAAAAAAAATCTTTAATTTCTTATAAATCCCAAAAAAACACGCTTAAGATGAAGCAGAATAAAAATGCTTTTACTGTGGAAGAAGCGCTCGGAGAATTTGATGAACTTAAACAAATTGCCCTAAATTGTCTGGATAAAAACGGTAATCCCAATATCTCCGCTGCGCTTCGTGCAGTTGAAAATAAAGCAAAAATTGCAGGTCTATACAGTCAAACAAGTCTTGAGATTGGTTCTGTTGTTAAAATGGGTGAGATTACAATTGATGGCGAACAATTAAAATTAAATATCGGAGAAGAATTTATTAATTAATTATGGAATGTTTTACAATTCCCGAAATTTTAAATATTCCTCCAAAGTTATATCCTTTTATCTTTAAGTTTAATAATTATAGTTATTTTTTATTGGAAGGCGGTCGTGCTTCAGGTAAAACTCAAAGCGTCGCAAGATTTTTACTGTATATAATGGAAAATCGCCATGTTAGAATTTGCTGCGGTAGAGAAATTCAAAATTCTATAAATGAATCCGTTAAAGCTGTTTTTATAGATCTTATTGAGCAATATAATTTATCATACGATATCAAAAGAGATTGCCTTACAAATAAATTAACAGGTTCAAGAATATTTTTTAAAGGTTTTAGAGAGCAGGGAAAAGTTAATATAAAAGGTTTGGAAGGTATTGATATTCTTTGGATAGATGAAGCTCAATCAATTGCAAAAACCACGCTTGATGTTATAGTTCCTACTATAAGAAAGAAAAATTCAGTAATTATTTTTACTATGAACAGATACACAAGGTTTGATGCTGTCTATAATTTTTGCGCAAAACGTCCGGATTGCCTTCATATTAACGTATGTTATTTTGATAATCCTTATGTGGATGAAAAAATTAAAAAAGAAGCTCAAATATCCAAAGAAACAAATTATGCAGATTATCAACACATCTGGCTTGGTTATCCTATGAGTAATAATAATGAGTTTTTATTGAGTTCTGATTCAATTGATAAATCAATAAATTTGGAATATGTTGCTGATAGCACTTATTTTCATAATTCCGTAATGAGTGTTGATTTATCGGCTTCGGGTGCTGATTTATGCGTTGCAAAGTTTTTTGTTCAGCAAAATGATACAGTATGGCTTGAAAAAACAACAAAAAGTTGGTCTGAAGCTGATACTGACGTTACCAAGGGGAAAATTATGAGCCTTTATTCAGAATGGATGCCAAGGCTTTTGATATTGGATGCTGACGGATTAGGTTATCCTATTTGGATAAGTATACAAAAGATGATTAATTCTGCTATTGGTTTTAGAGGAGCAAAAAAGGCTGTATCAAAGTTTGCTCTTAATGCTAGAGCGGATGGGTATTTAGCTTTAAAGGATTATCTTGATAAAGGATATTTAAAATTAACGGATAAAAATGCTATAAGGCAGCTTGAATATATAAAAAAAATTTATAAGCCAAATGGCACTATAGCTATTCAAGATAAAAAAGAAATAAGAAAATTATATTCTGAAAGCCCTGATTTTGCGGATTGTGCTATGATGGCGCTTTATGCAATAAATTATTGCACAAATGTAATAATTCAAGAATCTAATACGTATGATTCATTTGTTGAGAGTGAATTTGAACCGTTTGAATAAAATAGAAAGGGAAAATTATGTGTTTTATTAAATCTTCATCACCATCAGTTTCAACTACTGTGGTTAAAACTGACCCTGTAGTTAGAAAACAAGCTGATGCTTCTGTTACAAAAACTTCTCAAAGCGAAAATTTAAGAGGTTATGAACAAAACATTAAAACCTCTCCAATTGGCTTAACGGATAGCGCTAATACAGAAAAGAAAACTCTTTTAGGAGAATAATAAATGACTTTTTATAGTGTTGAATATTTTCAAAAAAGAAAAAAAGAAATGGAAGATGTTTTTAATAACATCAAACCTGATTTACAAGAACTTGCAGATTATTTTTCGCCAAGAAGCGTCCAATTTATCGCAAGAAACGTTAGAAAACCAATTGTAAGAAATAAAAAAATTATTGATTCTACTCCTCTTATTGCTTTAAGAAATTTTTCATCAGGCATTATGTCGGGTGCAACAAGTCCTTGTTACAGGTGGTTTAAGACCTCTTTTACTAATGCTGATGTTAACAATGATTACTATTTAAAAAAATGGTGTGCAAGACAAGAAGAGCTTACTCGTCAAGTATTATACAGCTCGAATTTTTATCAGTGCTTGCCGGAAGTTTATAAGCAATTAGGTATTTTTGGTTTCAGTGCTGTTTCGCTTGAAGCTGATTTTGATACTATTGTGAATTTTAAGGTGCTTCCGATAGGTTCATATTACTATGCTAAAAATTCCAAAGGAAAAATAGACACATTTTGCAGAGTCTATATGGAAACAGCGCAAAATATTGTAGAAAAATTTGGCAAAAATTGTCCATCTGAAATATTAGAGGCTGCTGTTAATAATCCTTTAAAACTTTATGAATTAATACATTTTGTTGAAAAAAATAAGTTTTATAAGAAAAAACACCTGCAATCAAAATATTCTAAATATATTTCGGTTGTTATACTTTCAAATAAAAATGAGTTTTTATCGGTTAAAGGATTTAATAAATTTCCTTACGTAGTTTTTGAAAGCGCTTTTTCATCCGATATTGATTATCCTCAAGATTCACCGGGGATAAATGCTCTGGCTGATGTTAAACAGCTTATGACAATGGTAAAAGAGTATGCAAAAGCTGTTAAAAAAATCGTTTGTCCGACATATAAAGGGCCTGCTACATTAAAAAATAAGAAATTAGCAGATGTTCCGGGTGCTTATATTGAAGAAGATGAAAACGGCAGAGGAATAAGCCCTGTTTATGAGGTTAATCCGAGAGTATTAGAGCTTAAACAAGAAAAAGATGAACTTAAACAAGCAATTAAAGAACATTTTTATAATGATTTATTTGCAATGATATTATCTACAGCTGAACGTGGAAGAACTGCAACTGAGGTCAACGAATTAAAAGAAGAAAAAATGGTTCTTTTATCTCCCTTGTTGGAGCAAATTCATAGCGCCTTAAGACAAATTTTAAATTGGATTTATGAAGAAGAAATTAGAGTGGGGATTTTACAACCTTTAAAACCTCAATATAAAAATTGTCGTTTTGAAATAGAATTTGTATCAAGCTTGGCTCAAGCCCAAAAAGTTTCAAATATTTCAAGTATGGAGCGCTTTACGACTTTTGTATCCAATATAGCTAATGCAATTGATCCGATTTTGAAATCAAAACTAAACGGCGAAAAAATTATTGAAGATTATGCAAATTTCGCTAATATTGATCCGACTCAGATTGTTCCATCTGAAGAAATTGAAAGGATAAAAGCTCAAAATGCTAATAATCAAAATCTTCAAATGCAATTAGATGCAATGAAGCAAGGAAGTCAGATTATACAAAACATGGGCGGAGTGGATTCTCATGGAGCAGATTTATTATCAAGATTTGGAATTATATAGGAGATAAAAATTGAATAAAAGTGATTTATTAACAACTGTTTCATATCTTGAGTTTGTAAATAACGTTGATAACTTGGTTTTTGAGCTTTTATATTCTTCTAAAGACGGTTATACAGGGCTTTTATCTAAAAATGCAGTTATGAGTGCTAAGGATTATTTTGAAAGATTCAATCATGAAGCAGAGAAATTAAAAAAGAATATAGATTTTGATTGCGCTGATAAAATTATTGATGAAAAGCGAAATAATCTTATTAAGCAGATGAAAAAGCACTACGATACTCAAATTTTGAGGTGGGCAGATGAAGTTTATCAAAATGTTCTTGAAAGTTGTTTTTTGCAGGCAGCAGTTTTTAAAGATGATAAAAATATGTGTGATAAAATTTATGCAAAAATTTTATCCTGCATATCTTGGATTTGCAATGTTCATAATTATTCTGATGACAAAATGTCAAGAATGATAAGTTTAAATATTAATAAATTTAATGATGCACTGAATACTCAAGATAAAGATTATATCCCAAAAGTGCCGTCGCAAAAAACAAATCCTGCTTTTTATCTTGAATTGAGGAATTTGATTTTAACAGATAAGGATAAATTTTTATCTGTTGATTTCAATTCATTAGATGAAAAACTAAACAGTGAAGATATTCAGCAATTTAATCGCATAAAAAGAGACATTCAAACTTCAAAGGTGAATTCAATTAAAGATGACATTTTGCTTATTAATAGTGCTATTGATGTTTTAAAAATCAAAAAAGATGAAGATAAATATAATTTTATCAAGTTAATTAGAAACGATTTTTCAAACTTTAATGATGAAAAATTGGATGAAGAAGGTAAAATTGAAATTATAAAAAGAAGAATGCAGTTATTTAAAAATTCATTAAATAACGATGCTGTTTCTGATTATTTTAAAAGCAAGATTACTTCTTAGAAGTTGTAATATGACAATATTTAGGATTTGCAAGGTATTTTTGGAATACTTCACCGTTTGTTGTCATTTTAGCTTCAAAAATTTTATTTTTTGCTAATTCTTTTTTAAATATTCCGCTGTATTTTTCCATAGAATCAGACATGAAAGGAAGTTGGTCTTTATCAAAATTGCAGGTTAGCATTTGATAGTCGCTACCTTGGTAAATTTTTTCTTTGTATACACATTTCCCGTTTTTTGCTTTTTCTAAAGTTACCAAGATGTTAAAAACTTCATTATCTTTTTCAATGCTTCCTGTTTGCGAAAATTTTTCACATGTTCTAAGCGCTTTGGAAAAATTAGTTTGCATTGCATATGCACTTAAACAAATTGCTGTTGTGCAAATGAAAGCTGAAGCAACTAAAAAAGATTTTTTCATAATTAAACTCCCCTTTTAAAAATATTATATCACAAAAGAAAGGATAAAAATGCAAGAAGATATTCAAAACCCTCTTTTTCTTCAAGGAAAAGACGAAAATCTATTTGGTGTACCTGAAAAATATGATTGCTCAAAGTTCCAAAATCGTGATGGATTTACATTGGATGATGAACTTTTACAGAAGTTTTTGCCTATTGCAAAAAAATTAAATTTATCGCAAAGTTCCCTTGAAATGCTTTTAGAGATTGCTCTTAACATGTCCAAAAAGCAAAATATGTTATATGAAAAAAATAGCGAGTTAAATTTAAAAAATAAACTAAACGATTATTACAAGAAATTCTGCGCAGATAGTGAGCTTCCCGATCCAAACGGTTCTGATGTTCAAGAATACATGAGGATTGCAGACGGCGCGTATAATGAGTTTGCCTCAGCTGAATTAAAAGAAGCATTTAAACAAACGGGTCTTAATTATAATCCCGAATTAATAAAAATGTTTTATAAAATCGGCGAATTGGCTCAAGAAGATAATCTTTCCAATTATGGAAAACCGGCATTTGAGGAGCTTACACCGGCGCAAATTTTATACGGAAAAAATGACTAATAAGGAGGAAAAATGTCAGTCGTAGGAAATACTTATTTAACTTTAAAAGACAAATTTGCCCAAAAAGAAAACGGCAGAATAGCTACCACCATTATTGATTTACTATCTCAGTCAAACGTTATTTTAGAAGATGCGGTTGTAAGAGAATGTAACGAAGGTTCTACACATAAAACCACAGTAAGAAACGGCTTGCCTGAAGTCGAATTTAGAAAATTTTATCAGGGTGTTGCTTCATCAAAAGGTGAATACACACAAATAACTGATACAACAGGTATGCTTGAAGTTTATTCTCAAGTTGATAAATCTTTAGCAGATTTAGAAGGTGATACTCAGCAATTTAGAATGAATGAAGCGCAAGCCTTTTTAGAATCTATGAATAATACTGTTCAAGAAAATATTTTCTATGGTTCAAAAGCAACAAACCCCGCAGGTTTTGACGGATTAGCGGTTCGTTATAATAAAATATCCGATGACCCTTCTTCTATCGGCTATAGAGTTCTTGATGGCGGCGGTACCGGTAATAAAAATACATCAATTTGGTTTGTTACCTGGGGTGATTTACACACTCATCTTCTTTATCCGAAAGGTTCTCAAATGGGACTTGTTCATACTGATAAAGGTGCTCAAACTGCAACAGATGCTAACGGTAATATGTTTGAAGTCTATAGAGATCACTTCAAATGGGATATTGGTATGACAGTAAGAGATTTTCGCTCTACTGCCCGTATAGCAAATATTGATGTTGAAAAATTAGCAGGAGATGATGCTGCTGATTTAATAAAACTCATGATTAGTGCGTACCATAGAATTAAACGTTTTGCAAAAACCGGTCAAACTGTTATTTATTGCAATGAAACGGTAGAAACTTATTTACATTTCCAAGCAATAAATAAAAACAATGTAAAACTTTCAGTTGAGGAATTTGCTGGTCGTCCTATTGTTTCTTTCTTAGGAATTCCGGTTAAATGTGTAGATCAAATTAAAAACAATGAAAAAGCTGTTTCTAAAGCAAATTAGGAGGTAAAATGTTACTAGATACACAAAATCTTTTTTCGGATGCTCAAGATATTACATCCGGCACTATATATTCTACTAATACTGTTAGATTTGGAAAAAATGATATTTCTTTTGTGCCTGTAATTATACAGGCTGTATCTGATTTTTCAAATCTTACAAGTTTAACTGTTAAAATTCAAACATCAGATAGCGAAGATTTTACATCTGCTGTTGATTTAGCAGAATCAACCCTGCTTTTGGCTGATTTAAAAGCGGGTAAAAAATTCCCTATTTCATATCTTCCTAAAGGCAATAAAGGTTATATAAGACTTGCTTATACGGTAGACGGAACAGCAGAAACCACAGGTAAAATCACTGCTGGTGTTGTGGCTTCTGATGAGCTCAGCTATCATGAGATGTAGCTAATTTTGGCTTTGTGTGGGCTTTTTAGCCCACTTTTTTTAACAATAATGAAAGGAATATAAATGTGTACAAGTGATCCAAGTTCTATTTTATCTGGTATTGCTTCGATTGCAGGGATAATCAATAAAGTAAATGATGTTAACCAAACTGTTCAAGAACAAGACTATAGGGCTCAAGTTGCTATTAATAATGCAAAAACTGCTGAAAATGAGGCTTTAAGGCAAAGGCAGCTTGGTATTGATGAATCTCGCAGAGAAAAAATTCTTGGTTTTCAAGAAGCTAATAAAATGGCTGCAAAAAATGCTGCAAGTGGATTTAATGTTTCAAGTGAAACTATGACTTATGGATATAATGATGTTTTGAGTTCTGCTTATTCAAACGCTGAAAGTATAAAAGAAGCTTATGAATTAAATGCTCAAAGCTATGATGATCAAGCAAAAAGTTATTATGAATCTGCTAGTTTAGCCAAAGAAAACGCCAAAAATTATCTTTTAAATTCGGCTTTGGTTGGTTTGGGTCAAGCATCTTTGGCTGCTTCTGATTGGTACAACAAAAGACAGGAGGAAGGTTTTCCGCATGACTTGTTCTAAAGCTCAAATTTTTAATATAACTTTAAATATTTTAGGTGTTTCAACGCCTTTAGAAAATGCAAATTCAACTGACAGTAGAGCAATTTTATTAAACAATTATTATTTTCTTGCAAGAGATTATGTTCTCAAAGATTTTGATTGGAATTTTGCAAGTACCTTTAAGGAATTATCTCTTGTTGAGAATTTTGAATTGGTTTCAAAATATAAGTATTGTTATAGCTATCCAAACGATTGCATTTGCGCTAGGGATATATTTGAAAAAGGTGATTGGCGACTTCAAAAATTTACAATTGGTTCTCTGCAAAATGGTGAAAAAGCTGTTTATACAAATGTTGAGCGTGCAATTTTGAGATATACAAGAAGAATAGATAAAGAAATTTATTTTAGCTGCGAATTTTCTATGGCCTTAGCTTATTATCTTGCTTCTCTTACTTCTAATGTCATTGTCGGAAGTTTGCAAAAGGGTGAAATGGCCTATAAAAAATATGAGGAAATAATTAAGCACGCAAAAGTTTTAAACGCAGGAGAAGGAATTGATGAAATATATAATGAAAATACATATCTGGAAGCTAGGAGCTGATTATGAGTGTTAGAATTACCCAAAATTCTTTTTCAAGGGGAGTTTTATCTCCTTCGCTGCAAGGAAGAGTTGATCTTGAACAATATTCTCTTGGTTTAAACAATTTAAAAAACGGTATGGTTTTGCAAGAGGGGTGCGTTGTAAATCGTCCGGGGCTAGAATTTTTAGTTAAGACAAAATTCGACAATAAAAAAGTTCGCCTTATTCCCTTCGTTTTTAATTTGGAGCAAAGCTATATAATTGAAGTCGGCGATAAGTATATGAGATTTGTTAAAGATGGCGGCTATATTTTAGACGATAATGGCGAAATATATGAAATAGAAACTCCTTATGATGAAAGTACTATTTTTGAACTTGATTATGTTCAACAAGCTGATGTATTAACTATTGTTCATAAAAGTTATCCGCCTTATGAGCTTTCAAGAATTGATCATAACAATTGGGAACTTAATGAAATTTCATTCCAAGCGTCTTTAAAGCCCCCTTTAAATGTTAAGGCAGTTTATACAGGAAGCACATCATCTAATACTACAACTTATGAATATGTTGTTTGTGCTGTTGATAAAAATACTAAAGAAGAAAGCTCAAGAAGTGAAATCGCTTCTGTTGTAGGACATTTAGAAGCATATTGGACAACTGCTGAATACATAACAATTTCATGGGATGGTGTCGATAATGCTTTGGAATATAATATTTATCGTTCTGTGAATGGTATATTTGGTTATGTTGGAACTTCAAGTACTACATCTTTTAAAGATAATAACATTGAACCTGATTTAACAAGTTGTGCGCCTGTATTAACGAATCCTTTTGAAAATGAAAACCCTTCTTGTGTTTGTTATTTTCAACAAAGGAAAATTTATGCCTCTTCAACTCAATCTCCTCAGGGTCTTTGGGCTAGTCAAAGCGGTACAAATAATAATTTTAATATTTCAAGACCTCTGAATGCTACTGATTCTATTTCGATGTCTATTTATGATAATGTTGCAAATCAAATTCAGCATTTGATACCTTTTGACGATTTAATTGTAATTACGACAAATGCCGAGTGGTCTGTTAACGGTTCAGATGGTATATTTTGTGCTAATCCTGCACCTGTTGCGAATTTGCAATCTTATTACGGCGCTTCAAAAATTAAACCCATTATATCAGGTTCTATGGTTTTATTTGTGCAATCCGGTGGAAATATAGTAAGGGATTTAGGATATAACTATTTATCCGATTCTTATGATGGTGAAGAACTTACATTGCTTGTGAGTCATCTTTTTGAGGGTAAACAAATTGTTGATATGGCTTATTCTAAAGAACCGTATCGAATAGTTTGGTGTGTTATGAATGATGGCACGATTAATGCTCTTACCTATAATCCTAAGCAAAAAATAACTGCATGGCATACTCATCAGACACAAGGTTTATTTGAAAGTGTTGCAGTTGTAAGAGAAAATAATGAAGATATTGCTTATTTTTCAATTAAAAGAGTTATAGATGGTTCAGAAGTAAGATATATTGAACGTTTTAAAAGCCGTATAGTTAAATCTATGGATGATGCCTTTTTTCTTGATTGCGCTCTAAAAACTGATTTTGAAGAAAAAGTTGACACAATTTCAGGCCTTGAACATTTGAAAAATACTGAAGTTTGCGCACTTTTGGATTATGGAGTAGTTGAAAACCTTACAGTTGATGAAACAGGTTCACTTAAATTGCCTTATGAAGCAAATCATGTTCTTATTGGAATACCTTACACTTTTGAATTGGAAACATTAGCTATAGAGGGCGATAACACGCTTGGGATAAATAAGGTTATTAATAAAGTTGATGTTAAAATTTTAAATTCCAGAGAAGATTTTTTTATTGAAAACACTGATGGTTCTCTTTCTCAAAATGCAAGAAGCCATGAAAGTGTTAATTATCCAAATAAATTATTTAATTGTGATGTTGAATTTTGTCCATTATATAATTCAACTTTAAAGGCTTCTGTTAAACTGGTTCAAAAGTATCCCCTTCCTTTAAATATTTTATCTATTTCTTCAACTATATCGCTTGAGGAGGTTGAACAAGCTTGATTGAACTGGATGTAAACAAAGAGAATCTTGAACTTTTTTTTAAAAATATAAGAAAACATGATTTATCTGAATTAAAATTTTTGTTAAAAACTAATTTAAAAAATAAATTTATAGATTCTTGTATAAATAGTGATTTTATCTATATGATTGCAGATGATGATTCTATTCCCCTTGCAGTGGGGGGTTGTAGAAGATGTGTTGAATTAAATGAAAACATAGGACAAATTTGGCTATTGTGTACTAATAGCATTTCTAAGTCTTCTATTGAAGCATTTAATTATATTGAAAATAAAATTTATTTTTTTCAAAATGAGTTTAATTTTTTATTTAATTTTATCTATAAATCTAATTTTTCTTTTTTGCCTTGGCTAGAAAAAAGGAGATTTAAGGTTTTAGATTATAATGCTGATTTTAAATTATTTTATTACAGTAAAGGAGATGTAGGTTTTGATTTACGATGTATTGCCGGTAAATAATTATTTGGGTAACGGCAGCTCAACAAATTTTGATTTTAATTTCTTTATTGAAGATGGCACTCAATTAAAAGTTTACCATTATAATAATAATTCTCTAAAGACCGAGCTTGTTGAAAATGTTGACTATTCAGTTAATGAATACAAAAATGAAAACGGAAGTTATATAACTTTTCCTCTTGATGGTTCAGCGTATTCTGTGTTACAGTCGGATGAAAGGATAAGTTTAGAGCTTACTTTGCCGATTTTACAAGATACTCAGTATAATAACAGTTCCCTGTTAAATTTAAAAACTCTTGAATATTCACTTGATTATTTAACAAGATTAATTCAAATTTTTGCAAGAAAAGTTGAACTTTGTGTAAAAGTAGAAGAAGGCTCTGATAATACTCCTGAGGAACTGATTGAAACGATTAATAACCAATCAATTTCTGCAATCAATGCATCTAATAG
>CALUWL010000054.1 GCA_944324445.1 Candidatus Gastranaerophilales bacterium
TAACAGTTAAATAATTTTTTAAAAGCAGGGTAATTACCCTGCTTTTAATTTAAAAGGATGAATAAAAAACTATATATCCTTGTTAAAATATTTCTTATTTAGGAGAAAAATTAATGTTGAAATATTTTACAGGATCATATATTTTTACTGTTGCAGGTTTTATACTGGCTTATCTTTGGACATTGCATACGCATACGGGAAACCCTTTAGCTTCTCTGTTTATTGTATTTGTTTTAAGTATATTAGAAGTTAGTTTATCTTTTGATAATGCAGTAATTAATGCCGGAAAACTTGAAAAAATGTCCCCTCTTTGGCAGCATAGGTTTTTAACCTGGGGGATTTTAATCGCTGTTTTTGGTATGAGATTTTTATTTCCTGTCTGCATTGTTTCAATTTTTGCAAAAGTAGGTCTTATTGATGTTATTAATATGGCTTTAAATGATGCAGATAAATATGCTCATTATTTGCATATTTCTCATCCTCCCATTATTACTTTTGGCGGTGCTTTTTTGATTATGCTGTTTTTTTCGTATTTCTTTAATCACGAAAAAAATGTTCATTGGATAAAAACAATTGAGGAAAAAATGTCTGCTCTGGGGCATTTTAAAAGCATAGGAATAACTATAACTCTAATTTTAATATATATTACTCAACATTTAGCACATGTTGATGATAAATACGAAATTTTAACTGCAGGTATAGCAGGTATTGTAACTTATTTAATTATTGATGGTTTTAGCCATATGCTGGAACACCATAATGTTCAAAATACTTCTTGTTCAAGTGGTTTTAGTTTAAAAAATTCTTGCTTTATAAATTTTTTGTATTTGGAATTAATCGATGCTTCTTTTTCGCTAGATGGCGTATTAGGAGCGTTTGCACTAAGTAAAGATATTGTAATTATTACAATAGGTCTTTCAATTGGTGCTATGTTTGTAAGATCTTTAACTATTATGTTAGTTGAAAAGAAAACTCTAAAACAATATAAATACTTAGAACATGGCGCTCATTGGGCAATTGGAGCATTGGCTGCCATTATGTTTATATCGGCCGTACATGAAGTAAGCGAAATAATAACAGGATTAATCGGTTTTGTATTTATAATCTTAGCTTTTATTTCTTCCTTAAAGGAAAACAAAAAAGCAAATTAATTTTTTTACGTTCCTATTTTATGAACTCTTACAAAATTGGTTCGTCCTGTAATTAATTTTGGCGCCGAGCCTGTTATAATAACATAATCGCCTTGTTTAAGCCTGATTTCATTTATTAAAAAATTATCAATATTAATAAGTAATTCAGAACCTAAAACATCATCCCAGTTTTTGCAAAATGCAAAAACACCCCAATTAAGCGCCATTTTGCGTTGCGTTTCTTTTAAATCCGTTACCATAATAATTGGAACAGAAGGTTTTAATTTGGACATTAAACGAGTTGAATAACCAAAATGCGAAAAGCTTAATAGTGCCTTTGCGTTAACGTATTTTAGCATTTTATCAGCGCCAAAAGCTATTGCTTGGCGTGTTATAGCCATTTCTTCTGAGATTTTAAAATCGTTATCAAATTTATAAAATTCACTGTTTTCAACTGTTTTTGCAATTTTTGCCATTGTTTCAACTGCTTCAAATGCAAATTTTCCAACAGAGGTTTCCCCGCTTAACATAACTGCATCTGCTCCATCCAGTATTGCGTTTGCAACATCAGAGCTTTCTGCCCTTGTTGGAATTGGTTCATTTATCATTGATTCCAGCATTTGGGTTGCAACAATTACTGGTTTTTTCTGTTTATTGCATTCTTCGATTATTTGTTTTTGGCAAATAGGAACTTCAACAGGAGAAAGTTCAATTCCAAGATCGCCCCTTGCCACCATAATGCAATCTGAAACAGAAACAATACTTTCAAGGTTTTCAATTGCCTGTGGTTTTTCAAGTTTTGAAATAATTGGAATATCTGCTTTAAGGTCGTTAATATATTTTTTAGCTAATAAAACATCTTCTTTTGTTCGAACAAAAGAAAGAGCAATGTAGTCTGCTTTGTTTTCAACGGCAAATTTAATAAATTCAATGTCCCTTTTTGTAACGGCATTTAAACTGTTTGTGGCTCCCGGAATATTTAAACCTTTTCTTGGTTTTAAAATTCCGCCGTTTGTTATTTCAACATATACTTTATTATCTTGAACATCTTTGACTATTGCTTGAATTTTCCCGTCATCAAGAAGAATTTTGTTTCCTTTTGATACATCATTTGCAATTCCTTCATAATCAACGGGAATTATGTCTTTTTCGGTTGAATTGTGCGCAAATATAGCTTTTTGACCTGTTTTTAATTCAATATCTTTTTCAAGGTTTCCGACTCTTATTTTTGGACCTTGAAGATCTATCATAATTGCCGCATTATAATCGTATTTATCACAAACACTTCTTATTGTTTTAAACTTTTCAAGGTGGTCTTCCATAGTTCCATGAGAGGTGTTTAATCTAAAGACATTAACACCCAATTCTAAAAGTCTTTTAATACCTTTGCTTGAATCAACAGCAGGGCCTATGGTTGCAACGATTTTGGTTCTTTTTAAAAAATTTGAATTCATATTTTTTTCTCCCATGATATTTTATCATATAAAATTTTTTTTAAAATTCCAAGTATTATGTAGCATAAGTTATTGTATTTTTTAAAATTTATGATTTAAAATAAAATATGAAAACGAAAGGAAAAAACTATGATTAATGAAAAAATGGAAAAAGCTTTTTTAGAACAAATTAATGCTGAATTATTTTCTGAATATTTATATTTATCCATGAAAGCATATTTTGCAAACTTAAACTTGACAGGTTTTGTTAATTGGATGGATGTTCAAGTTCAGGAAGAAAGAGCTCATGCTATGGGTATGTTTGACTATTTATTAGAACGTGGCGGAAAAGTTGTTTTAGAAAAAATTGAAAAACCTGAAAGCAATTGGAATAGCCCTTTAGATGTTTTTAAAGCAGTTTTAAAACACGAAGAATACATAACTTCAAGAATTAATGCTCTTATGGATGTAGCGGAAGAAACAAAAGATAGAGCAGCATTAGCTTTTCTTAATTGGTACTTAAAAGAACAAGTTGAAGAAGAAGCTAATGTAAGCGGTGTTTTAGCTCAATTAGAAATGATTGGTGAAGATAAAAACGGGCTTTTAGCTCTTGATAAGGAATTAGCTGCAAGAACTTTTGTTGCGCCTGTTATCGGCTAATTAAATTTCAGATATAACTTTTTTAATAAGCGAGCTTAATTTTAGGCCCGCTTTTTTCCCTGTTTCAAGGACTTCATCATGTGAAAGTTTGCTATCTGATGTTCCTGTTGCATGGTTTGTAATTAAACTAAAACCGATGGTTTTAATTTTTAAATAATTAGACACAATAGCTTCAGGTACAGAGCTCATTCCGACAGCGTCTGCTCCCATTATTGAAAAAGCTTTTATTTCAGCTGCTGTTTCATAGCTTGGACCTGTCGTTGCTATATATACACCTTCTTTTAAATTAATATTAAGGTCTTTTGCGCATTTTTTTGCTTTGTTTCTAAGGTTTAAATCATAGACATTGCTCATATCAGGGAAGCGTTCTCCAAGAGCTTCGTTGTTTTTACCTATTAGAGGATTTGAACCCATAAAATTAATGTGGTCATTAATTAGCATAATATCGCCGACATTAAAATTTTTATTTATTCCGCCAGCAGCGTTAGTAATTATAAGGGTTTTTATGCCTGCCATTTTAAGGACTTTAATTGGAAAAGTAATATCTTGCATTGAATTACCTTCATAATAATGAAAGCGTCCTTGCATAATTGCGCAATTTTTACCTTCAACATTTGAATATAATAATTCACCTTTATGTCCTAAAATGCCTGCCGTAGGGAAATTTGGAATATCAGAGTATTTAATTGATGTTCCTTTTAAATTATCACAAAAAACGCCCAATCCCGAACCAAGAATTATTCCAATTTCCGGTTTGAAATCGTTAATTCTGTCATTCAAGTGCTTGAGCGTTTCTTCAATTTTTTTCATAAACTTTTATATGTATTAACCGACTAAGCCGTCATCATCAGATTCTGAAGCTTTAACCATTATAGCATGTTGCACGGGTTTTTCTTTTTTCACGTTTGAATCAAAAGGAATTTCAACATCAAAACCAAAATCATCTCTTGGTTTTTTCATTTGAGATTCGTCAACAAGTCTTTTGGCTAATTCAATTAATTCGTATACTAATTGATATCTGTTTGGGGCTTTTTCGTTTAAATCCCATGCGATTTTTGTAATTTGACTCATAATTATCTCCTATAATCTTATATTACAATGAGAAAATTTTACATGCAAGGGGTTAATATTCGTATTTATAATACATATCATCACTGTATTTTCTGTACTTTTCATATTTTTCAGGACTCATTAGTCTTAAAAAACCGTCAATAAGCCCTACGTTATCACGTTGCCTTAATTCAATCATATCGTTTCGCATTCTTTTGGCATTCCTTTTTGAGCTTATTGAAGCAGGCAGCGCTGTTCCAATTATTGCTGTATTTGAAGAAGCTAATTTTAATCTTCTTATGCGCTCGCTTTGAGGGCTGAATTCCCAGACTCTGCCCATTAGTTCATATTCAAGGTTTTTAATTCTTTCTGCATCGCTAAATTCCGGATATGTTCTTGGAAAATGTCTTTTTTCCATTATTTCTATTGCTTTTAAATCTTTAGCGGAGAAATTAACTTTATAAGGTGAAATTGGTTTTGCATTTGCTATATCTTCTTTTGTTATGGTAACTGTTTGAACGGGCTCATAACAATAGCTTGCAAGGGGAAGAAATATAGAATAAAAAATTATTGCATAAATAATGCAATACATTATTTGAAATTTTATATGTTTAATCATTTTTAACCAAGGTCATACTAATTCAATCAGAAGATAACCTGTTTTATTGAAAAAAATATCAGTCTATTTAATAAATTGAGAGATTAATATTAACTTTTGTAAAAAAATAATTAAAATTTTAAGAATATAGTAAAGATTTTTTTAAAGTATGTCGTTTGATAAATCATAATTTACAAAGGATACAAAATAGATACATACGGTGTGGAATGAAAAAAATTTTATTAACATTCTATATAACATTTAGCCTGATTTTTGGGATACAAGACACTTTTGCAATTGATTATTCTAAGATTTCAGGTAATCAAAAAATAGTTTCAGCACTTGCTGCACTGGAAAGCATTAACAGAAAAGATGTTATAGCGATTTTAAACGGACATAATGCTACAAGAAGACCAATAAGAGTTATGTTTCGGGATTTAGCAATATATGGTTATCAAGATTGTGAAGCTTTGACCGTTAAAACAAAAAGCGGCGGTCTTGTGATATATATAAGCTCAGAACATAAAGGTGCAAGCGCCGAATGTATAGCTTGTTTGATTGCTCATGAATCCCAACATCATACATTTACTAATTCAAAACAAGAAGAATTAAGAGCTTGGATATCAGAAAGTCAGGCTTGGAACGAATTTATTAAAAGAAATAAAACTCTTGCCTTATCTAACGAACCATTAGCTAAAAGAGAAAATTATATAGCAAAAATTAGAGCTAAAGGCGGAGTTATGGGCGTTCAAAAATTAATTGCAGCTAATCCTGTTTATGCAGGTTTGAATTAGAATTGTGGTTTTATTTTGATTTAAAATCAATTTTGATATTATTCAACTGCATTAAATATTTTTTCAAATCTCCAATATTTTCTGTTTCTTGAAGTAAATCTTTTTGAGGAGCTTGTTCAAGAAGGTTGTCTTTTACTTTTTCAAAATCTGATTTTTCGCCTGTTAATTTTGTAACTAAATCATCAATATTTTTTGGTTGATATTTTGAATATTGTACAAGTATTTCTTCTTCAGTTTTTCCTACAGGAAATTTATAGAGCCATTGAAGAGTTTTTAAATCGTTTTTAGAGATATTTACAACACCATATTCATGAGGAACATACATAATATCCCCTTTGGTTTTAGAGTGCCCTAAGCCTACTGCATGGCCTATTTCATGTAAAATTGTATGAAATACTTCGTTTTCATCCATATATTGATGATGAATAATTCCGTCGGATAATCCGATAGAAAGTTCTGCAGAATAATATCTTCCCAGTTTATCAAAATTAAAAGTACAGGAACCTAAAGATTTTCTATCTACTCTTTTCCAATCAATGTTTATGTTTGAATCATACAGATTCATTGTTCTTTCAAAAGATACAAGGCCTCCTGAAAGCGTTTCCCAAAGATTAAATCCATCAATTATCATTTGAGTATATTTATATTCATCCGAAGCATTGCCTTTTGATTTATACCAGTTAAATTTTCCGATATAAACTTTAATGGGCATAACATTATCCGCCCATCTGGATAATTTACCTTTATTAAAACAATCGCTTAAATAAGTAATAGTTTGCATATAAAAATATAATAGCATATAATAATACATAAAGAACAGACTTTTAAAGGGAGAAATAATAATTATGATGAATATGATGCAAGTTATGCAGCAAGCGCAAAAAATGCAGAAAAAATTTAAAGAAACCCAAAGTGAACTAGAAAATACAGAAGTTACATCTACATCAGGAAATGGTGCAGTTACTGCAGTATTGAACGGTCAAGGAAAATTTAAAGCAATTAAATTAACAGCAGAAGCAATTAATCCTGCTAATCCTTCAAGTGTTGATAGTGATACAATTGAAATGCTTGAGGATTTGATAACTGAAGCTATGACTGATGCTACGAATAAAGCAAACAGCCAAATGGAAGCTAAAATGAAATCTATAACAGGTGGCATTTCTATTCCGGGGTTATTTTAGTATTTAAAAATGGAATATACAAAACCCTTAGCAAGATTAATAGAATATTTTCAAAAATTACCTTCGATTGGTCCAAAAACTGCTCAAAGGTTAGCTTTGCATGTTATAAAAATGCCGGAAAATGAAGTTAAAAATTTTGCAAATGCCTTAATTGAAGCAAAGACGACAATTTCATATTGCGATATTTGTTTTAATATGTCATCATCAAATCCTTGTGAAATCTGTTCTAACCCCGCAAGAAATAAAAGTGTTATCTGTGTTGTAGCTGAAACGAAAGATTTAATGGCAATTGAAAAAACAAACGAATATTTAGGTGTATATCATGTTCTGCAAGGTTTAATTTCTCCTATAGACGGCATTGGTCCTGATGATATCAGAATTAAAGAGCTTTTATTTAGAGTTAATCAAAATAATGTAAATGAAATTATTCTAGCTTTAAACCCTTCGGTTGAAGGTGAAGCTACGAGTTTATATTTAACAAAACTTCTAAAACCTTTTAATGTTAAGGTTTCAAGAATAGCTTTTGGACTTCCAATGGGTTCAGAGCTCGA
The DNA here is from genome assembly GCA_944324445.1 of Candidatus Gastranaerophilales bacterium. Taxonomy (GTDB): domain Bacteria; phylum Cyanobacteriota; class Vampirovibrionia; order Gastranaerophilales; family Gastranaerophilaceae; genus RUG14156. Next base: position 7,398 of record CALUWL010000054.1, read on the forward strand.
ATATGTTGATGAAATGACTCTTGCAAGAGCATTGGAAGGCAGAGTTGAATTGTAAAATTACATTTCAACAACAGGCTTCATCTTGTTTTTGAATTTCGTAGTAGCTCCAAAGAATAATAAATCAACGCTTCCAACGGGGCCGTTACGTTGTTTAGCTACAATTATAGACGCTTTATTTTTAAGCTCGGGGTTTTCTTTGTCATAATATTCTTCCCTATGAACAAACATAACAACGTCAGCGTCTTGTTCGATTGCGCCCGATTCTCTTAAATCTGATAACATCGGACGTTTATCTGTTCTATCTTCTACCTTACGTGATAATTGCGATAATGATATAATAGGAACATTTAATTCACGCGCCAACGATTTTAAACCTCTTGATATACCTGAAATTGCTTGGTTTCTATCGAGTATGGTTTTATCTTCAATTAATTGAAGATAGTCGATTATAATTAGTCCAAGGTCTGGATATTTTGTTTTAACTCGTCTTGCTTTTGCTCTTATATCAGACAAAGTAACGCCTGATGAATCATCAATTAAAATAGGGGCTTCATGGAGCTTATTCATAACATCGGCTATTTTTTCCCATTCACCGCCGTTTAATTCCCCTGTTCTTGCTCTTTGGGCATCAATCTCTGCTTCTGAACATAATATACGCTGCGTTAATTGCGCAGCAGACATTTCAAGAGAAAATATCAAAACAGGTACTTTCTGAACAATTCCAATGTTTTGGGCAATATTTAAAGCAAAAGCAGTTTTACCCATTGAAGGACGGGCAGCCAAAATAATTAAATCCGATTTTTGAAAACCTGCAAGCATAGCATCTAAATCATAATAGCCGCTTGGAACACCTGTGTATGAACCTTTGTTGTTGTATCTGTATTCAAGCTGCTCAACAGTTTCCATTAATAAATTTGAAATCAATTGGACATCTTGAGAGCTTTTTTGCTGTGCGATTTCAAAAATTGTTTTTTCCGCCACTTCAAGACTGACGTTAGCTTCAGGGTTTTTAAAAACTTCTTCTATTATTATTGTGCCTGCATTAATTAATTTTCTTTTTAGGGCATTTTCTTTTATTATTTCAGCATAATATTCAATATTGGATGATAAAACTGTATCCAGTCCTAATTCTCCTAAATATTCAACTCCGCCTATATCATCCAATTTATTTCTTGAGCGGAAATATTCAGCCAAAGAAAGTCCGTCTATTGGTTTATTTTGGTTATATAGATTAAAAATTGCTTCATAAATAAGTTTATTTTGAGGTGAATAGAAATAGTCAGTTTCCAGTATTTCAACAACTCTATTCATGCTCTCGGGGTTAATTAAAATAGAACCTAAGACAGCTGCTTCTGCTTCTAGGTTATGAGGCGGTACATGTTTTATAGGTGAAGTTGATTTAGCGGGTGCTTTGAATGCCATTTTCATTCCAATCTTTTTTAAACATGATTTTAACACAAATTTAAAAATTTATACTTTCGATATAGAAATTTCTAACTTTTTTATAATTCTTATTAGGGTTTAAAACGGTTATTATGACAATGTCAGAGGGAAGTTAGTTTCCTAAAAGATAGGTTAGATAATAAATATTGCCATTTTATTTTTTAACCGCCGGTTACAGATGAATATCTAAGGATAGAGTATTACATAAATTAAGGAGTATTGTCATGGCTGTAGTAATCAACACAAATGTGGATTCAATTAAAATCCAACACAATTTATCAAGTGCAACAAGCGCTTTATCGACTGCAATGGAGAGAATGTCGACAGGTTTAAAAGTTTTAAGCGCTAAAGACGATGCTGCGGGAACCGTAATTTCTGCGCGTATGCAGGTTCAATTAGATGGTAACCAGATAGCTCAAAACAACGTACAAAACGGAAATGCTATGCTTGCAACAGCAGAAGGACATTTGGACGTTGTACAAGATAATTTATCAAGAATTCGTGATTTGACTCTGCAAGCGAAAAACGGTACATATTCAGCAGATGAAATTCAAGCAATGCAAGACGAAGCAGCTCAATTAATTGAAGAAATTGATCGTATTTCATCTTCATCTAAATATTCATCATTATTCTTATTTGATGATGTAAATTTACAAGCAAACGGTATTACTTTCCAAGTTGGTGCAAATTCAACTGATGATAATACGATTGCAGCAGATCAGAGATTATTTCAAAGCGTTGAATTTGCTGAATTAACAACAATGGCAGATTTTGATCTTACTACAATGAGTGCTGCTGATATGGTTACTGCGCTAAATAATCTTGATGATGGTTTAGATAATGTTACAAGCAGAAAATCAATTATAGGTTCAGCTCAAAATCGTTTAGAATCAGCGCTTGCAACTTTAACTACTCAATATGAAAACTTATCAAGTGCAAAATCAATTATAACAGACGCTGATATTGCTTCAGAAGCTTCGAGCTTTGTTCAGCAACAAATACTTCAACAAGTATCAACATCTCTGTTAGCTCAAGCAAATCAGGCTCCATCTATAGCCCTAAGTTTAGTATAGTAGGTAAAAAATATCTAACTGGTGATGGCAATACAGTGGGTCGATATAATTATCGACCCTTTTTTTATACTTATTGACTAGTACATTTAACTTATTTTATTTTTTAATATTTATGTGATATAATAAATTGGCAAAGGCAATTTTTGTCTTTCAGTTGTTTTGTAAATGTGTGTTGTAAGGAGAATGCTTCCATGATTTCCAGAATTTCTTTGTTTCCTGTAAGTTTTAAAGCTAATGAATTTAATAATGTTAGAGATGCTTACAGTAAAGAATTAGCTGAAAACAAACAAATTGCACAAGGACAAAACGATAAAATCACAAGCAATTACGCCGGCACAAGTTCTTTGAAAAATCAAATTCCTATGCAAGGCGCTCAAAAGCTTGATGTTATCGCATAATTTGTGTTGTTAAAATCTGATTAATCTATGCGCAAATGTTTTTATAACTTTTGCGCATATTTTTAAATTAACGCAAAAGATAATTCTATATAACATTTTTATGTAATTTAGTTTGTTAAATTTATCTATAAATTCTTTTTTGTGCGATACAAACATATAAATTGTGTCTAATCTTAATTTTTTATTCCAATTGATTAATGTATTTATATATTCTTCGTTTAAATATTTTTTAGATCCTGTAGTTAAAGTGGTTTTTGAATTATTGCATTCATGATGCCTATATAAATAGCACACAGCGGATGTATTTATAGAGCTGCCTATTAGGTGCGCTAAAGAAAAAATTACTTTATCTGCGCCTGTTTTCCAGAAGGATTTATCAGGATAATATTTTAAAATTTCAAGAGCTGATTTTCTAAACATTGCAGATGTTGAAGGATTCCATTCCCAAAGGCCAAAAGGAGTTTTTTTAATGCTTAAATATTTAACTGTAAAGTTTTGATTTGCTCTGAATATGTTTTCAATTTCAGAGTAAGGAATTTCGTCGTTTTGTTCTTGGATAGGATTATTTACGTAATTTAGGGATACGACTTCATTTTTTTGATTTATTTCTCCACAAGAAGACGACACAAAAGCGACATTGTTTCTTAAATGTATATATAAAAGTGTTTTTAGATAATTTGGAAGTAAAATATCATCAGCATCAACCATGCAAATAAATTCACCTGTCGCTTGACTTAAACCTTTCATAAAGGCGCATAGTTGACCTTGGTTTTCTTTTGAATTTATTATTTTAATTTTTTCATGCTTTATTCTATTTATTATTTTTGAATTTTGACTATCAGAACCATCATTAACAATTAATGCTTCCCAGTTTGTATATTCCTGTTGCAAAATGCTTGAAATGCAGTCCGGAAGATATTTTCCCAGATTATAACAAGTAATGATTATTGATATTTTTGGCTTTTTTAAAATGCTATTCTTTAATGTCATAAAATAATATTAACATGATAAAAAAATACTTGATTATTTTTTTTGTTTAAGATACTATCATAATTGTCCTGATGAAGATTGCTTATCGCTTTCTTTTCTAGGTATTGAAAATTAAATATGGGGAATTAGCTCAATTGCCCGAGAGAACCTTGGTTCTCGAATAAGAAAATGTACCTGCGAAAGCAGGTGCGAGCATGAAAATTAAATATGGGGAATTAGCTCAATTGCCCGAGAGAACCTTGGTTCTCGAATAAGAAAATGTACCTGCGAAA
>CALUWL010000055.1 GCA_944324445.1 Candidatus Gastranaerophilales bacterium
TTAGCTCAGTTGGTAGAGCAAGGGACTGAAAATCCCTGTGTCCTTGGTTCGATTCCGAGACGCGGCAAATTTTTGTTATTTATTTAAACTAATTGTTAAGACTGCGCTTTACTGCAACTGTTAATGGTAAGGTGTCCGCACTTGGCACGGAACCCTAGTTTACTGCCTTTGTGCTACGCACCAAATACCTAAAATGAGTTCTCTAAGCCAAGTCTGGTTAAGTTTGTTTATCTTGGATGTAAAAAAGATATTTAGTTTAACAAGGGGCTATTTGCGAACTTGATTTAGTCAAAATTAAAGATCCAGTGATTTCATAATTTTCCACAGAGTTCTTTTTTGATCTGAGTTAAGTTTTTTAATAGTTGATAAAATATCTTCTTCTATTGAATTTATGTTTTTTAGATATTCAATATTAAATATTTCTTCAACATTTATATTAAATTTTTGATTTATTTGAATTATCGTCAGTGCTGAAGGGAAACTTTTTCCGTTTTCAATATTGCTTAAGCTAGATGGTTCTATTCCTATTATTTCTGAAAAAGCATCTTGTGTTAGTTTAATTTTTTTTCTGATTTTTCTTATGTTTTCACCAAGTGCACATTTGTACAAATTTTCTTTTGATTTCATAGTTGTCTGACCTAAAAAGTATCACATTTATTAAGATAAATCATTCAACTTGCGGTTAACATAATGTAAACCAAAAAAAATCGTTTGATTTTTGGTGTAAACGTTATATAATATCTAGTATGGATTATAATAGTAAAAAAAATATAATGTTTACAACAAGTTTTAAGAATTTCTTAGCCCTCTCTTTAATTGAACTAATGATTAGTTTAATTACAATATCATGCATTGTTGCAGCTTTTACTCCCGTTATAACTAAAAAAATGAAAAATTCTAACGTTACAATAAGCGGAAATAATGTATCTGATATTACAACAGATTGTAGCGATAAATTTTCATCAAATTGTAAACTATGTACTAAATCATATTGTATTCAATGTGAGCTTAATTCTTGCCCTATAGGACAATATGCAGAAAATAAAAGCTGTTCTTGTAAGGATTGTTCAACTCTACATTCTAATTGCTTAGAATGCGATAGCACCAAATGTACAAAGTGCAAAGATAATAATTATTATATTAATAACGGAAAATGTGAAACCTGTCCTACAGGTAAAATCTGTGATGGCATAAATGCCTATGATGAAAGTTATTGCGCTAATCCACCCACAGGATACTTTTGCGAAGGTAATACAATTAAAAGGTGCAGTGATAAATATAGCGCAAATTGTGCTTCTTGTAATTCCGTTCAATGTTTAAGTTGTATTAGCGGATTTTATCTTGATTCAAATAAAGATTGCAGTGCGTGCAGTTACCGTTGTGCTCAGTGCAAAAGTGAGAATCATTGTATAAAATGTCTAGATACTAATGTTTTAGATGAAACAACACATTCTTGTAATACTTTTTGCAATTCTCAAATTTCATATTGTGTTACGTGCTCAAGTAAAAATATTTGCACTTCTTGTGCAGGCGGATATTATGTAAATTTATCTAATACTTGTTCACCCTGTACTGATATAGCAAATTGTATAAATTGTTCATCCGGTTCAAAATGTGATGTATGCAAGCAAGGGTATTATGTAAACAATTCAAGTAAATGTGCATTATGTACAATAGCAAATTGTGCTCAATGCGATAAGGACGGGACTTGTCTATCTTGTAATCAAAATTATCATCAGTCTGAAGATAAGAAATCTTGTTTAAGTAATGAAAGGCGATTTAGTTGTTCTGATCCTAATTTTATGAGAATAGGAAACTTATGTGTTACAAGAAAAAATATGGGTGATTCCTATTCTCTTCCCATTCCTGCAACTGTTACAATAGTTGAAACCGGTGGTTTTTGCGAAGCAAGAAAACAAAATTGCTGCTGGAAAGGGGCAACATCGAAAGTATGTAATTCAAATAATGGCGGTTATTCAGGCTGTAACAGAACCGTGTGCAATTGGAATGCCGCAAAAGAAATATGCGCTAAATTTAATTATGCAGGAAAAACTTGGAGATTACCTACTGTTAACGAAATTTCAAATTGGGGAGAAAATTCTATTGCAAGAGGCGCTAACGGATTGATGCTATGTGTAGATCAGAGCGGATATTCGACATCTGCGCAGTGTGCAAATCAAGAATCTTGTTTTGGTTCTTTTAATGATTATTGCGGTGCTAATATTATTTGGAGCAGTAACTTTGTTGGTGATGTTATATATACCGCCAGAATATATTATAATAATTTTCTTAATTCATCATATTATTCTTCCGGAGCGCTATCTGTCCGCTGTGTTACTGAGATGGAATAAAATTTTTCATATTATTTTTTGTGTTTTGGTTATGGGTGAATTATCACCCATTTTTTTAATCCAATCCCACATTTTCAATAAAATCAAACTTAGGTTCTTTATCTTTGTTTAAAATAATCCCTATAACATCTATTTGAAATCCCTTGTAGTGGTTTTTAGAATTTTGCATATAATATTTTGCGCAAGTATATATTGAATTTAACTTTGTGTATGTTACAGCTTCAGTTGGAGTTCCGAAAGCGGTTGATTTTCTTGTTTTGACTTCAACAAAATGTAAAGTGTTATTTTTTAGCGCTATAATATCAATTTCAGCTATTTTGGAATAGTGAAAATTTGTTTCAAGAATTTTGTATCCTTTTTTTATTAAGAAATTTTGTGCTAATTGTTCGCCGTATTTACCAATTTGTTTATTTGTCATAGAATGATTGTAAGATAAATTATTCGTGGAGTAAACATTAATGGAATTACTGAAAAAAACCGCAAAAGAACAGCATGAAGCTTTAATTAACAAAGAAGTAAGCGCCGTTGAGCTTGTAGAAGCTTCGATTAAAAGAATTGAAGAATTGGATGATACTTTGGGTGCATTTAATTCTGTAACTTTTGAAAGTGCGCTTGAAACTGCTAAAAAGGTAGATGAAAAAATAGCCAGAAACGAAGAAATCCCTGCATTAGCAGGCATTCCGACTGCTTTGAAAGATAACATGAATGCAATCGGAACAAAAACAACTTGTTCATCTAAGATATTGGAAAATTTTGTTTCTCCGTATGATGCTACAATTACAACGAAATTAAAAGAAAATCTTGTCCCTATTTTAGGAAAAGCAAATTTGGATGAATTTGCAATGGGTTCAAGTAATGAAAATTCAGCTTTTAAAATCGTAAGAAATCCATATAACTTAAATAAAGTCCCTGGAGGCTCCTCGGGCGGTTCAGCAGCAAGCGTTGCAGCGTCTGAAGTTACACTATCTTTGGGGTCAGATACAGGCGGATCCATTCGTCTTCCTGCTTCCTTTTGTGGTATAACAGGCTTTAAACCTACCTATGGCAGGGTTTCAAGATACGGTTTAATTGCTTTTGCTTCATCATTGGATCAAATCGGGCCTTTTGGTCGCTCTATTGAAGATGTAACAAATTTATATGAAGCAATTGCAGGATATGATACTAAAGATTCAACATCTTTAAACCTCGAAGTTGGTAATATTTCAGGTAATTTGAAAAGAGATATTAAAGGTTTAAGAGTTGGCGTTATAAAAGAACTAATGATAGATGGTGTAGCTGATGATGTTAAAGTTGCCGTTGAAAATGCTATAAAAACTTATGAAAAAATGGGCGCTGAAATTAAAGAAATTTCTCTGCCGTTGTTAAAGCATTCAATTGGTGTTTATTATATTGTAGCAACAGCGGAAGCAAGCTCTAATTTAGCTCGTTTTGACGGTGTTAAATATGGTTTTAGAGCTCAAAATTGTGAAAACTTGCTTGAAATGTATTGCAAAACAAGAGCGCAAGGCTTTGGGCCTGAAGTTAAAAGAAGAATAATGCTTGGAACTTATGCGCTTTCAAGCGGTTATTACGATGCTTATTATAAAAAAGCTCAACAATTAAGAAGATTGATTGCAAATGATTTTGTGAAAGCTTTTGAGCAGGTTGACATTTTGGTTTCTCCAACTTGTCCTACAACTGCTTTTGACCTTAATTCAAAGGCTGACAATCCATTAGAGATGTATTTAACGGATATTGCAACAATTTCATCTAATCTTGTGGGATCTCCTGCTTTATCTATGCCTGTTGGTTTTGATAAGGATAAAATGCCGATTGGTATGCAAATAATTGCAAAAAGATTAGACGAGCTTACCCTGCTGCAATCAGCTTATGCACTGGAGCAAGAGCTTGGAGTGTATCAAGAACGTCCTAATATATAGGGTTTCTAAAGTTTTTTTAAAATTGCCTAATTTTTTTAAAAAAATTAGGCAATTTTTTTTGATAAATTTTTTTTATTAATGTATCAGGGGGAATAAGTTTATGATACACACAAGTAACGTGCGAGTTATTGAAATTCGTAATTTTTTCAAAAAAGTTAGAAAATTGGTTAATTTTTCAATTATTGTTTTAGCGTTTTTATCTTTTGTTTATCTTGTATATTGGACTGCTGTAATGTCTGATGATATGGTTTTAGACTATACGGCAAAATATTTTAGCCCTTTAGCTAAATTTTTCTTTTCAGGAGATACTTCAGTTGATATTTATCGTTCAACGGGGATTGTTTTAGGGCTTCTTATAATTCCTGTTTCTTTTATTTATTATATAGCTGATAAAATTGAAGCATCTTTAATAAATAGAGAAAATAGAATTCAAGAAATACTTGAAAATAATAGAAAAAAACAAGAACATATTAATAGTTTAATGCAATATGAAGTTATTGATAATTATTCAATATGTCTTTCTTTGGATTATGAATCTAAAAAAACTATAACTGATGAGACAAAGACAATTTTAAACAGCGTTGTTTTTGAAAAAATTAAAAAAGTTTTAATTGCTAATTTTGAAGGAATTAAAGTAAATTGCGGAAATGTTTTAATTGTTACATCAAGAAATTTTGAAAAATATGATTATTTATATTCAACATTATTAAGAGCGTTAGCTAAAATTAAAAATGTGGTCGAAAATAAATATGATTTAAAAATGATTCCGAATATTATTTCAGATGCTTATGTTCAAAATGAAGCAGTCAATAAAATAGAACGTTATAGCGATGAGATTAAAAAACTTAACTTTAAAAATAGGGCTCTATCTACTGCAATGTTTTCAAAGAAATACAAATATTTAAGACACAACAAATACGCAGGTATTCCAATCGGAGAATATGCGCTCTTTAAAGAAAACGGAATGGGAACTTATGAATTAAATGTTGTATTCAAAAATTTATCACAAACTTTGGCAAGTATTTCCTAATACTTGCCTATTTTTTATCACCTGAAATATAGTCGGTCAATTTTCTTGCAATTTCTTTGCATTTTTCTTCATTCATAAGAGATATTCTCATATCTTGAAGTTTTCTATCCAATTCTTGTTTTTTTATTTGAGTTTCTTTTGAATTAAATTTATTTTCCATAGTTTTTTATTCGGCTTTTTTTGTTAAAACTTGAATTATTTTTTTGCAAAAAATTCCATAATTTTATCAATTAGTCCGCTATAATTCTCTTCTTTCTTTTCTACTATTTTTCCGTATTGTTCAGCTTTTTCAAAGTTTCCTTCGGAATAGTAAAATTCAGCCAAGATTTCTCTTGCTTGTTCATCTTTATCTATAGCATAAACTTTTTCCCAAAATTCAATAGCAACAAATCTTTCTTTATTTTGCATATACAAGTTTGCAAGCTCAATTAGAACGGTTTTATCGTTGGAATTAACTTGATATGCATGGTTAAATTCAACAATAGCATCATCAAATTTGCCTTGAAGTTTGAAGCAAAAGCCCCAATTAAGATGCGCCATAAATTCATCGTTTAATTCTTCATAGATTAAAGCTTTCATCTGAAATGAAACAGCATCAGGAGAAGCCAGTTTTGTGTATTCATCTATTTCCTTCAAAGCTTCTTCAAATTGCTTTGTATTGTATAAATATTGAGCTTTTAAAATGTGGTATGATTTTTTTTCAATATCATTGAGCTTTTTAATATCAAATTTTTGCAAATATTCGTTTGCTTTTTCGTTTTGTTCATCTTGAAGCAGGATTTTTGTTCTCAAAAAATCATCTTCAACAACTTCAAGCGCTGCTTTAAAATCATTTGCCTTGAAATAAAGCTGAGCTAACATGTTTTTAATATCAGCATTGTCGCTAAATTCATCCAACCCTTTTTTTGCAATTGAAATAGCGCTTTCAATTGCTCCTTCTTTCATATAGAGTTCCACAAGTTCAAAATAAGCATCAAGTTCTTTTGGACTCAATTCCAATAGTTTTATAAATTCATCTATTGCTTTTAAATTTTTATTATCAACCTTATAAAGTCTGGCAAGTTTTCTTCTTGCGTTAATATTATCTATATCAATATTTAGGGCTTTTTTTGTATCGTTTATAGCATATTCCAGCTTGTTTTGAGCAATATTGACATTAGCCCTTGCAAGATAGTAGTTGAATTTATCGTCTTTTTCAAGGTATATATCCATTATGCATGAAAGTGCGATTTCATCATTTGGGACAACTTTGATAATTTCTTCATAAATTTTAAGAGCCGTGTCCAGGTCTTTGTTTTCATATAGTTCTGCTGCTGTTTGATGCAATTTTTCAAGCTGGGTCATATTTGACATTTTATAATCCTTTTTTTCTTAATATTATCATAAAAAAACTATTCTAAATAAATCTTATACATAGGTAATATTGATGTATTAATTTTTTTTATGTTTTTACTTTTTGAATATTTTATTTTTGAATTAATGCAAATTTCAGGAACATATAAGATAATTTCTTTGTTTTTTGGTAACTGTTTTTTATATTCTTTTAGAAGGTCAATATCTTCTCTTGAACCTGTGTTTGAAATTATCACTCTTTCTTTTGGTAAATCGGGATATTTTTTAAGGTAGCTTTTTGAATCGGGAATTATAAAATATGTTTCTTTTGTTTGGTTTTTATAATCAGCGCTTGAGTATTTAGAAAATGTATCTATGTTTGAAAAAAGGTTGAAATTTTCATATTTTGGAATATTGATAGAAAAAAGAAAAATAATTAAGGGTAAAAAACTAATTTTATAATTTATATTAAGTAAAATAGCTGTGTTTATTATGAGATACGGTAAAAATATACAAAAATATCTTTCAAAAAGAATTGGTTTTATTAAAATCGAAATAACATAAGCTAAAATAAAAACAAAACTTATTGAATAAATATTATATAGAAATATTTTTCCTTCTTTTGTTGATTTTAAGTGTTTTTTATATGCCCATATGCTAAAAATAACAGTAATAATGAAAAATATTATATTTCCAAAGTAGAAAATTATATGGTTATAAATAACATCAAGACTTGGTTTTTCAAGCCATGTGTTAAAGTTTTTTTCAAATGAATTAAATAACATTGTTGTTTGAAAATAGGGAATAAAGGTTAAAAAAGCTATAATATTCGCTAAAAGAAATTTGATTTTATTGTTTTTAAATAAAAACAAGCCTAAAATTGTGCTGGATATTGTATATAAAAATGTATAATAATGTGTATTTACAAGAAGTATTGAAAATAAAAGATATAAAAGCCAGTTTTTGTAAGTGAAATTTTTATATAGCTTATAAAAAAAGTATGCCTGCCACAAAATCAAGCTCATTGAAAGTATGTAGCTTCTTATTTCATTTGATTCAAGAATTATAAAAATATTTATTGAGCTTATAAAAGCTGATATTAGGGCAATTTTTTTATTTAGGATTTTATTTAAAATGTAATAAATACTTATTATTTGGATTAATCCTAAAATAAGGGGCAAAAATCTTATTGCAGCTGTTGAAAAATTAAACTTATACAGCCAGAGGTTTGAAATCATAAAAAATATTGGAGGATTTCCGGGGTCTAATACTGTCCTTTTTAAATTTAATGTAGTGTCAAATATATGATAAACAGTATATAATTCATCATTCCAAAGAGGTATAAAATTAATATGAGATAGTCTTAATAAAAATCCAAGTACGACAATTAAAAAAATTAAAGGAATTTTTGAATTTAAATTTAATTTAAAATGATATTTTGATATATAAAAAATTATTAAAATATAACTTAAAATATAAAAATACCAGTTATAAAAAATACTTTCAAAATAAATTGAAGCTTTTTGAAGAAATGTTTTCTTTTTAATTTTAAATGGAATTTTATATAAAAATGAGTTTTGATTATTAAATTCTATATTATTTTTGTTTAATTTATCAGGTAGTATATAGCTGAAATTGTTTTCGCTAAATACAGAAATTGATATTGTTTTATTTAAAAAATTTTCATCATTTGTGATTATTTCAATATTTTTAAATTCTGTTTTGTAAAACAGAGGATTTTGTTGATTTAATTTGTATGTATATATATTGTTTTCATAGCTCATTTTGTCGCAATTTTTATCAAAACAAATATATAAATCTTTATTTAATTTGTTTGAAGTTTCGATATTTATTGCAGTTTTATTAATATCGTTTTGAAAATAAAAGATACTGAAATAGTGTCTTAAAAAAAATAAGACAATAAAAAAAGAAGCTATAATTAAAATTAGAATATTTTTTTTAGACATCATTTATTCACTTAGAAACATTTTGGCTAAATCTTCGCAATGTTTAAATCCTCTTGCTAAAATATGTTTTGAAACTTCTAAGCTATTGTATTTTACGATTTTATGTTCAACGAAGAATTTTCCGTTTTTATCAATTGTAAGTTGAAGATACACTGGCATTTTGTCTTTTGTCATGGATCTTCCAACGGAGCCTGCATTAACAACGGTTTTTCCGTTTGAAAGACTGTAGCCGCAGGGTTTGTGGGTATGTCCGCATAAAATCAAATCGGCTTTAGAATCTTTTACCATTTCAGACACTGTTTCATCGGTTAATTCCGGATATATATTTTCATTTTGGCTTCTTGGTGAGCCGTGTACCAGCTGGATTTTAAGCCCGTTTATTTCAACATATTTATTTTCGGGCAGGTTTTTGACAAAATCTATATATTTTTTATCTGTTATTTTAACATCTTCTTCCAAGGAATATCCCATACAAGGGAAAGCTTCTTTTGTTTTTTGGATTAGTTCAGGGGTGCAATTAGCAACCATTTTATCTGTGTTACCTTGTATAATTTCAAAATTATCTTTAAATTTTTCCTTTAGTTCAAGAATTTTTTGACAAACATAATTCGGCCTGTATCCTGCCAAAATCAAATCCCCAAGGCAAAATATTTTATCGGGATTAAAGTTTTTAATGTCTTCTAATACTTTATCAAGCGCAAGAGCGTTGCTGTGAATATCTGATATAATTGCAATTTTCATAAAATTTTTCTCCTATTCATATATAATTTTTAAATTTCTTATGGAATTTGTGTGATAAATTCTTGCATGTATATTTAAAAAGCCTATTTTATCAATATCTGCTGACATATCATGCAGATATATTATACCTTTTTTGTTGGGTTTAATGAAATCTTTTTTGGATATTTTTTTAATGTATTCCATAGAATTTGAATTAACGTAGTGCCAGATGATTTGTTTATTTGATTTTAAATCATTAAAATTATTAAGATATTTTTTCGTATCATTTGTAAAGCAGTGAATTTCGTAGTCATTTTGATATTGAATAGAATCTTTATTTACAAAATCCATAAAATCATTAAGTACATAAATTTCTCTTAGAGGCATAGGTTTAATTGTTGAAATAAATATAAAAATAATTAAAGTTTGAAGTGCTATTTTTATTGGAATATATTTTTTAATTTGATAAATTCCAAGAATAAGCGCTCCTTCAAGCAAAAATAAAAGTTCGTAATTTGCAAGAAGCAGCCTTTTATGTAAAATCGGTTTAAAAAATATTGAAATTAAAGTTGTTGAAAAAATTATAAAAATTGTTGAAAAAAGAGAATATAAGAATAATTCTTTTTTTTCATTATCAAGATTTAATTTTTTGAAAAATTTATCTATAAATATTGAAATTATATAAATAAAAATAATCGTTAAAAAAAGCGTAAATATATATTTATTATTAAAATATTCATTAATTATATATTTAAAAGTTGATAGATTAACAGGTTCAATCCATTTGTTAAAGTTATTTGTCAGAGTTTTGTTGAATGTGTATAAAATAAAAGGCAAAATTGAAAATAAAGAAATTAAATTAAATATGATAAATTTTATTTTTTCTTTTTTATCTTTGATTTTAATTAACCCAAATAGGGCGTTAAACACTATGAAAAGAAAATTATAATAATGCAGATATATAAGAAAAATGCTTGTTAAAAAATAATGTATTAGGTTTTTATTATTTTGTTTTTTAAAATATTCAAATAAAAAATAAATACAAAAAACGCCTAAAGTCATACTTAAAGAGTAGCTTCTTATTTCTTGAGAATGGTAAATATTTATTGTGTTAATTGAAGCTAAAAACATCATCAAAAAAGCAGAAGGCTTATTTATATTTTTAAAAATCAGATATATTCCAAACGGGAATAAAACCCCTGAAATTAAAGGAATTAATTTTAGATAAAAATCGCTGTTATTTAAAATTTCACTTACTATAAATTCTAAAATATAAAATATAGGCGGATTTCCGGCATCTTGAAAACAGCTTTTAAATGAGCTTATTGCAACTGTTTTTGTATAGATTTCATCCAGCCAAAGAGGATGATATGTTATTTCGTTAATTCTTAAAATTGCTCCTAAGATTAAAATTAGTGAAAAAATTATAAAATAACATTTTTGATTTAGTTTAAATTTGAATTTGTCTTTGTTGAAAAAATATAATAAATATGCAACAAATAACCAAAAATAAGGAATTATAAAAATATTTGCGCTGTAGAATAAAGATAAAAATAAAATGCAAAAATGATTTAATATCCCTCTGTAGTTTGATTTATAAGGTATTTGAATTGCACTGTATTCTTTTAAAGTGCCATTGGTTTCTATTTTAAATGTTTTTTTGTTTAATTTTTGAATATCTTGATTATTTAGATAAGTATTTTTTGTACCGCTATGAAAATCAATCATTTTAATATTTTTAGCTAAATTTGATTTTTTCGGATAGGCAAGATAGATGTTTTCTACCTTTTTTTTATAAAATTCATCGGTGCTATTATCAAAATTTATCGTATAAACATTTGAAAAATAATCTTTTTGAGCAGTTGTACAAAAATCGTTAAAACAAAAGAAAAAATCATCTGTTGTTTTTTGTTTAAATTCGAGATTAATTGTTATTTTTTCTAACGGAGAATATAATCCTTTAATTTCAAAATT
>CALUWL010000056.1 GCA_944324445.1 Candidatus Gastranaerophilales bacterium
AAAGACTTAGCATACTAATCCGTAAGAGCTCATAAATTCGCTCAACGGCTTAGCAAAATCCTGTCCCGCACGATTTTTTATTGAAAAAATCGGTCTTACAGGTTGAACCTACGGTTAGCTCGTCTACAATCCGTTTTGTTCGCTTTAAGAAGCTCACAATCGGCTTGTAAAGACTTAGCATACTAATCCGTAAGAGCTCATAAATTCGCTCAACGGCTTAGCAAAATCCTGTCCCGCACGATTTTAATTAAGTAAAATATTTAAATATTAAAATTACAATGTATTTGCGTTTATATAATCTTTAAGTCTTCTTTCTGCTTCTCGGTAGCTAGTTTGATTAAGATATGATTCAACTAACAACTTGGCGATTAAATCCACAGGAATGTCCTTATCGTAGTAATACTTATACATTTTCTCTATATCCAAAGGCAAATATCTACTTTTGGTAAGATTAAGAGGGATACTTCGGGTAATAGCTGCAGCAAGTGAAGCATGGTTACCTATATTAATTGCTTCATTAGTTTGTATACGAGAAATTATTCCATAATAGTCCTCAAATAACGAAAGGTACTGGTGTGGGTATCCGTCTTTTACCATTTTTGACATTTCCAAAATTGCATCCATATTAATTCTAGCTGAAGACGTTGTAGCATTATATTCAGAATTTAAAATTTTTATGGATTGCTTAGCAACTTTTAATGGTTCGTTAAAAATAAAATCACAAAATTTCAAAGCATCTTCACCATTTATTTTTCGACCATTGGTCTTAGTAGTAAGTAATTTGTAAGCGAAATTAAATTTATCAAAATCAACACAATAAGGATTTTCATCTGACATAACTAAATTTGCAAGTTTTAGTGCAGAATTAAAATCAATTTGCGTTTTTGAATCAAAATAAAGATCACAAAAAGCATCGATTTTTTCAGGATTACATCCAATATAATTAGTGCCATCAAGCAGTCTTATCTTGTTTAAGCTTAGAGCAGCATCAACAACTTGACTCTGGTTTAACTTTTTTAAAATACTTGCTTGATTATTTTTTTTGCTTAAAAAATTTGCAACATCAACATCATCATCGTAAATATCATATTGCAGAGAATTTTTAGCAAGTAAAATCGCCGTATTAATATCGGTTGTACCGTGATTTGACTCAAATTCATAAAACTTAGCACAAGTTAATATAAATGAATTTACTTGACTTGGATGAACTTGTGTTGGATCGTATGCAATCTTTAGAACATTTTTAAGAGCAGGCAATTTTTTTTCTTTTGTATATATAGCGCTAAGAGCATTAAAAATATCATAATCAATCCTACTAATATTTAGTTTTTTCAAAAGCAATGCAGTTGAAGCAACATCTAAAGTTTTCATACCGCTTTTTCTTAAAAAACCTAATAAATCCTGAGCGGAAAACTTTATTACAAACCCACTATTTTGAAATTTATCTTGCTCTAATCGAGTTTTGCAGATTCTATAATTATTCTTAAAAGTTGTATTATTATTCAATCTGCAAATTGAAAAATCTACTTTCATACTTGCCTTTCAAATTTCCGATTGCAAACATATCAAAACAAATGAATAAAAAAAATTGCTAAAACTAATTTAAATCCGAAAGTATTCTACCCATAACAGAACTTTTTTTATTTCCGGCAGTAATTCCGTTGAGTCCAACATATATGTAAAATCTATCTCCGGTTAAGATATTCATGGCTTTTGTCGAAGTTAAACTATTATTTAAAATTTGCGGCTCAACTCGATTTGGGCCGTTGTTTAGACCGTTTACATCAACAACTATAACAACACAAGATTTTGAACTAGCAGTTTCACTGTTTTCACTAGATTTAACAACTTCAACACTTTTGCACTCATCTCCAACCGTAACACAGTATGCTATATTATCCTCCGTAATTATCCAAGGCGAAATCTGAGAATTTATGTCGTAAACAAGGGCATTATCGGAATTACCCTGTGAAGTAAAACTGATTTTTGTGTAATATTCATTATTTTCATACAAGGGCTCAGATAAAATTTCTTCTTCTGATGATGATACAGCATAATCTTTTATAGATAAATGAGAATTTAGCGCACTAAACATCACAAACACAGAATTAGCATCAGCAGAAAAAGGAACTGAACCCGCCGCTCTTTCAGAGGTATACAAATTATATACAGCATTAAAGGCTTTCTTATAAGAAGATTTCCATTGCTTATCAATAACCCCTCTTAACAGAGAAGGAACAGTGCACGCAGCGATAAAACCTATAATTGAAATTACGATAAGTATTTCAGCTAATGTAAAAGCTTTTTTATTCATATTTTAAAAAATAAAAAAAGCCACTTTTGACAAGTGGCTTTTTAATAATTACTACTATTTAAGGTCAGCAGCTATACGACCTGTAACTGTAGTCTTCTTAGAACCAGCAGTAGCACCATCTAAGCCTACATAAATATAATATCTATCACCCGTTAAGGCATTCATAGCATCAGTTGCTGATAAGCCATCTGCGCTAGTAATTTGAGGTTCAACTCTGTTTGGTCCATTAGTTAAACCGTTAACATCGACAACCACCACTACACAAGAAGCAGTTTCCGCGTCAGCACTTGTAGTTGCTGAATTAATGTCTTGTTTTGTACTGCAAGTTGCACCTTCTTTTTTAGTAACAATATATGCAAGGTTGTCTTCGGTAATAATCCAAGGAGAAAAATCAGTAATTGTTGAAGCATCAAGAACATCATCTCCGCCAGGATCAAGCAAGTTACCCGTAGCATCTGTAAATTTTACAGCAGGGAAAAATGCACTTGTGCTCAATGTAGTTCCTTCTTGTAAACCTGAAGCACCTGAAGCATAATCCTTAACAGATAGATTAGAATTTAGCGATTGGAACATTTTTGTTATCCCAGTAGAATCAGCGCTAGAGGGTAATTGACCCGAAATTCTTTCCATAGCAGTAAGGTTTACAATGGTGTTATATGCTTTCTTGTAAGCCGTTTTCCATTGAGATTCGGTAACACCTCTCATAAGAGACGGAATCGTCATAGTGGCAATAGCACCTATTACCATCAATACGATAAGGATTTCGGCCAAAGTAAAGCCTTTTTTAATTCTCATAGTAATACTTCCTTTATATAACTCACACTTCTATCATTTTAATTATATTGCTTGTTAATTTTATTGTCAATAAATATAGTATTTTTAATTTAGGTTGTAATAATCTTAAGATTTTCACTGTTTACAGGAGTTTTATTTTTGTAAATTTCATATATTCTACCGACTAAGGATTTGGTGGTGTCAGAATTAGGTTTATTTGAAATATATTTCTTGTAAAATCTGACCGCATAAGAATATTTGCCAAGCTTATCAAAACATAGTCCAAGTCCAAGATAGGCTCTATGGTACTGGTTATTTATCTTTAATATTCTTTTGAATAATATAATTGCATCAGCATATTTTCCTTGTTCTATATAAAGACCAGCCAAACTATATATTGCGGGAATATAATTAGGATATTTTTCAATAATAGTATTATAAACAAGGATTGCCATATCCTGTTCCCCTGAAAGCTCATGAGTAAGTGCAAGTTTTATTTGAGCATTTTTGTTGTCAGGCTCAAGTTTTATGGTCCTTATGAAATTTTTTTGCGCATTTTTATTATCAGAACTCAAAAGATAATTCAAGCCAAGCTCGTAATATATTTCAGAATCAAAACTATAAACATTTCTTGCGCTTTTAAGGTGTTTAATTGCTTTATCGTATTCTTTTAAATTTTTATAAGCTTTAGATACGCCCTTATATGCACGAACATTAACTTTATCAATCATTAAAGAAACTAAATACTCTTTTACTGCCTTTCTATAATCATTTTTCAGCATAAAAGAATCACCCAAAGAACAAAAAAAGCTTTTATCTTTTTTTACGGGATTTGTCATAAAGGAAAAGTTTTCTTCGTTATTTGAATATTTAATGCTCAAATTACCTCCTAAACAAATTAAGTTTAGCCGGAATTATATAAAAACAGATTAATCTATAGATGAATTTTGTTTTTGACCTTTAGGTTTATTTTTTTTATAATTAAAATTTAAAGGAGTTTTTAAATGGAAGAATTTTTAAATTTAGAATTTATTACTTTAAGGCCAGAATATATTAAAATAATTGTTTTTATTTGGCGCATAATAAAATGCACTCTTTTATTGTTTGTTTCTATAAAACTTTTAAATTGGATTTTGGATAAATTCTATTGCAAATTAGCATGCAAAATAGAATCAAATGAGCGCAGGCAACAAATATTAACTCTAAAAACCATAATTTGCCATGCAGGGCAATTTATAATTCTTGCAATATATCTAATGAGCATGTTATTCATCTTTGGAATTGACGTTAGACCAATGCTTGCTACTGCAGGCGTATTAGGTGTTGCTGTTGGCTTTGGTTCCAAAAGATTTGTTGAAGACATAATTTCAGGAATCATTATTTTAACAGAAGGACAAATAAGGGTTGGTGATTATGTTGAAATACAAGGAGTTTTGGGAACTGTAGAAAAGATAACCTTACCTTTAATTACCGTTAGATCTGATAAAACAGGAGCAATATGCTTTATTCGATGCGGATACATTGATACCATAATTAATTACACAATGAATTATTCGTTCGCATCTTTTGCGTTTGATGTTGCATATAAAGAAGATATCGAACATGTAACAAATACAATTAAAAAATGTTTTGAAAAAATGATAGAAAATCCTAAATACAAAGAATTAATAAAAGAAGACATTGAAATATTTGGACTAGATGAATTTAAAGAAAGTTCATTATGCATAAAATGCAGAATAAAAACTCAACCAAAAGGACAATGGATTATTAAACGGGTATTTAATAAAATGATAAAGGAAGAATTTGATAAAGAGAACATTGAAATTCCATTCAATCAAATTGTTGTTACAAATGCAAATTAAAGGATTGTATGAAAAAAAACATAATTAAATTTTCTTTTATAATTTTTTGTGCTTTAATAAGTTGTGTCTTGTTTGGTTGCAAAAAAGAAGGAATAAAATTCTATCGGGAAAGTAAAGTTCAAGAACTCATGCATAATTTTCAAGAACAAGGTGAAAAAAAGGATACAGTTAAGAAATCATCAGGGATAATAATATATAAAGACAACTCAAGCGAAAGTTCAAATTCTCAAGGCATTAAATTTGGCCCAAAAGATTTAAATTTTGATTTAAAAATAAAATAAAGAAAAGAAAGGAATATAATAGCATGCTATCGAAGCACGGAACATTGGAAAGTGCGATATTGTCTGTCCTTTGGAAACTAGAAGAAGAAGGCTCATTTACACACTCAGTAAAAGATGTATATGAAACAATAAACACTTTGTCGAGCGAAAAAAAAGCTTATACAACTATAAAAACCGTTATGGATAGGTTGTATGAAAAAAATATATTAATGAGAGTAAAACAAGGAAGAAAATTTTTCTACAGAACATCTTTTTCAAATAGAGATGCAATAATTAATTCTTTAAATGAAATTGCTCTTAGATATTGTCAAGGTGATATCAAAAAGCTGGCTCAAATAATTAATTCAATCAATGAGCCTTGTTTAGCGAGCGCATAATGGAGAGCGTCGGATTAAAAATTTATGAAAACAGACTGATTGTAGCAGCATTAATCGAAGATGTCCTTGCAGGCAAAAAAACAGTAAATGAAGCACTCAGTCTTTTTCCGCATGAAAATAATGATATAAATATTAAATGCGCTTTTGATGCACTAATGCACAGAGAAGCAGACGAAGATTTAAGAGCAAAAATTCCTGATTATAAAGAAACTCAAGATGAATTTTTAATGGAAATCGCATCAATTCTAAAAGAAAATCAAAAGCTGCCTAAAAATATAATAAGCCAATATCTTAAATATCATAGCGATAATTTGATTTCCGACAATATAAAAAACTTTAAAGATATATTAAAACAAGTAAAAAGAATGATTAATTTTTAAAATGAATAAAAACAATGAAACAGAAAAAACTGAATTTGTACACTATACGGTAATGAAAAATGAAGTCGTGGATTCTCTTTGCTGCGAAAATTCCGATAAAATTTTTATAGATTGTACACTAGGAGGCGGCGGACATAGCGAAGAAATTCTTAAAAGAATTTCCCCCAAGGGAAGGGTAATTGCCTTTGATGTGGATGATGACGCTATTAAATTTGCTTCTAAAAGATTAGAAAAATACAATAATATAACCATTATAAAAGGCAGCTACGCTGATATTGACGTTCATTTAGAAAAACTTGGGATAGCTAAAATTACAGGGGGAATTATATTTGATCTAGGCGCTTCTTATCATCAATTAACCAAAGCACAAAGAGGCTTTAGTTTTATGAAGGATGCACCTTTAGATATGCGTTTTAATCAAGATCAGGATTTTAGCGCTTGGGATGTTGTAAATAAATATAGCGAAAAAGATTTGGCAAATATATTTTCTTTATATGGAGAAGAGAGATTTTCAAAAAGAATTGCGCATGCAATTACTAATTGTCGTCCAATCAACACAACAAAAGAATTAGTTGAATTAATTATTAATTCAACACCCAAAATAAAAAGTAAAATACATCCTGCTACAAGAGTGTTTCAGGCTCTCAGGATAGAAGTTAACCGCGAATTGTTAAATTTTGAAAATACATTATTAAAAGTTATAAATTTAGTTGATGTTGGTGCTATAATAAGTTTGTTATCATTTCATTCACTTGAAGATCGAATAGCAAAACAATTTCTAAAAAAATACTCTTCATGCAGATGTGATAAGTATCAACCAATTTGCACCTGTGGTGGTAAAGTTTTGGAAATAATAAACAAAAAACCAATAACCGCAAGTGAAGAAGAAATAAAAATAAATCCTCCATCAAGGAGTGCTAAACTCAGAATTGCAAAAAAGTTCAGTGAGGCAAAAAATTGAAATCTTCATTTAATAAGTATAAATATAAAAAAGGCTATAAAAACAATACAAGAAAAGATTCTGCAGGAAAGATGTCTACTACTAATCCCATTAATGATAATGTAGAAAACAGTCAAATTATTAGCGGATATTTTTTAAATGAAAAACCATACAAGGAAATGATTATTGCAAGAGTTAATAATTTTCTATATGGTCTTTTGGGCTTTTTGGTTCTATTTTGTTTAATTTGTTATTATTTTGTTTCATGTAAAGAAGTCCAATTAAATCAAATATCAAGAGCAACACTTGAATTGAATTACGAGAATGAAGAACTTCAAAATAAGGTTGACTCGCTTCAGTCATATTACAATATCGATAAAGCAGTTTCCAAAACAAATATTTTAGAACGTGCTAAACAAGTTGTAGAAGTTGATGCTGCAGATTTACCAAATTTAAATTTAAACAAAAAAAATAAAAAACATGCGCTTATAGTAAGCTATTAATTCAAAACAGAGGGAAAGTTGAAAGAGAAGGTAAATAAAAATTTCGATAGACGCATTGGTTGTTTGCAGTCTGTTTTTTACATAACTTGTTTTTTACTTGTTGTATACTTATTTTTATTGCAAGTTTGCGACATAAGACATTGCAAGAATAAAGCAAAAAGCCAAAGAACATCTAAAATGTATGTCTTAAGAGGCGAAATCGTAGATAGATACGGTTTTAAGCTGGCAGCTGATAAAACAACATTTATTTTATACGCTCACCCTGATTATTACGATCATACACCTCAAGAATTAGCAGAAATTTTATCCCCATACGTGAAAATACCTGTTAAAGAGCTTACAAAAAAACTTGCAACGGATAAAAAAATTATTACCATAAAAAAAGATTTAGACAGAAAAACAGTAAGAGAAATAAAGAAAAAAGGCTTAAGAGAGCTATCTTACGAGGTTAAAAACAAACGTGTATACCCGCAAGGAACACTAGCATCACATATACTGGGATTTTATAATCCAAATGCTGATACAGCAGGCGGAATAGAATACAAAGCAAAAGATTATTTAGAATATGTTGATAAAACTATTACATATGAAAAATCACCAAACGGGGACATAATTTATAATATTAGCGTTAATCCTGCTGATGTTTCAGCTCCTGTTAAGGGTAAAACTTTGACCTTAACAATAGATAGCGCTGTTCAGCATGTGTGCGAAAAATATCTTCTAAAGGCTATTCAAAAATACCACGCACCACGAGCTGCTGCAATAGTTATGGATCCAAAAACTGGTGAAATTTTGGCTCTTGCAGTTGCACCAAATTACGATCCAAATGAATATGGCAAATATACAATGCAAGAGATGAAAAACTGGGCGATAACCGATGTTTATCCACCCGGCTCTACATTTAAAATAATTACCGTTGCATGCGGTTTTATGAACAAAAAAATAAACAAAAACACTAATATTAATGATACCGGAAAAATAAAAATCGGCTGGTGGGACGTTGTCAATTATGACTACAAAACAAAAGGTGCACCGGGGTTAATTGATCTTGTATATTTATTCGAGCATTCATCAAATATTGGTTCAATTAAAATATCCCAAATGATGACCGACAGAGAATTTTACGATAGCTTAAAACTATTTAATTTTGGCGAAAAAACAGGCATTGACTTGCCGGGCGAGTCTGTAGGTCTTTTGCCGCAGCCTAAGTTCTGGGATGTTGCTACACACGGAGCCATGGGATACGGCTATGGAGCTTCCGTTACGGCTATTCAAATGGTGTCTGCTGTAAGCGCCATCGCAAACAATGGCGTTTGGATTACTCCGCATCTAATTAAATATTCTCCAGAAGAAGAAGAAACAAAAATTGTAAAAAGACGAGTTTTAGAAGAACAAGACGCAAAAGACATCACTCAACTTCTGGTTAAATCTGTAGAAAACGGCAGAAATCCGGCCAAAATGGATGATTTTTATATTGCTGCAAAAACTGGTACATCAAGAAAACCTAATGCAAGCGGAACAGGTTATTCAAATAAATTGTACACTTCTATGATAGGCTATTTCCCTGCAACAGACCCTAAAGCTGTCTTATATGTAGTTGTGGATTCACCTTCAGGGGAAGGAATTTGGGGATCTACTATAGCTGCACCGATATTTAAAGAAATATCAACTGAACTAGTTAGGATTTTAAATTTAAATCCTGATAAAAATGTAAAAAAATAAATCTTTTTGTTAAAATAAGATTATTGCAAACTAAGGAAAAATATTATGGATTTAAGTACTATTATTAAAAATATTAAAACTGAAGAAGTATTGAATTTTAAAGATGTGGATATAAAAGGTATTTCTTATAATTCAAATACAATAAATTCTCATGAAATATTTGTATGTTTAAAAGGTGAACACGTTGATGGACATGATTTCGCACAAAGCGCTTTTGAAAAAGGTGCGGTTGCCCTTATGTGTGAACGACCGTTAAACATTGAAATTCCGCAATTAATCGTAAAATCAACTCAAGAATCAATTGCAGATTTGGCAGCAATTTTTTACCACAACCCTAGTTATGAGCTGAATTTAATGGGAGTAACAGGCACAAACGGAAAAACTACAGTTTGCCATTTGGTTCAAAAAATATTTGAACAAGCAAGAAAAAAATGTGCTCTTATCGGCACTTTAGGGTATAAATTATCATCTAAAGATGATTACCTTGAAGCAAAACACACCACTCCGCAAGCGCCTCAAATGCAAGAAACATTGCAAAAAATTTTAAAAGCCGATGTTTTAAACGTCATAACGGAAGTTTCAAGCCATGCATTGGAACAATTCAGAGTTAAAAATTGTAATTTTTCAGGTGCGATTTTTACAAATTTAACTCAAGATCATCTTGACTATCATATAACCATGGAAAACTACTTTAATGCAAAAGCAAAGCTTTTCAAGGGGCTAAAGAAAGGAAATTTTGCAGTTATAAATAATGATGATAAATATGCAAAACGCTTAATAGAACTAATTAATAAAGATGCTAATATTTTAACATACGGAGTTAAAAATAAATCAGATTTGATGGCAAAAAATGTTGAATTTATGTCTGATGGGGTTGCTTTTGATTGTTGCTACAAAGATAAAACTTTAAGTTTTAAACTTCATTTAAACGGAATGTTTAGCGTATATAATTCACTTGCTGCAATCGGTGCTGCACTAGCAAGCGGAATTGAACTTGAAACAATCAAAGAAGCGCTTGAAGACACAAGAAGTGTTGCCGGAAGATTTGAGATTGTTCAAACAAATCCTATGGTAATAGTTGATTATGCACACACTCCGGATGGCTTGGAAAATATCTTAAGAGCTGCTAGAGAGCTAACACCTAAAAACGGCAACTTGATTTGTATGTTTGGTTGCGGCGGAAATAGAGATTGCACCAAAAGACCAAAAATGGGAAAAATCGCTCAACAATTGTGCGATAAAATAGTAATAACATCTGATAACCCCAGACAAGAAGACCCTCAGCAAATTATAACCGATATTTTATCAGGGTTAACTTTAATTAATCCTAAAACAGTTTTTGTAGAATCAGATAGACATCTTGCAATTAAACTCTTAAAGGATATTTCAAGCGAGAATGATGTTTTAGTTTTAGCCGGAAAAGGTCATGAAAATTATCAAATTTTAGCAGATAAAACCATCCATTTTGATGATAGAGAAGAAGTAGCTAAAATTTTTCAAGACTAAAGGCAAAAAAATATTTTTTTAGTTTTTATATAAGCACTTGTTTAATAAATAGGTGCTTATAATGTATATTTCAAAATTATCGTATTTTCAAAATTCTAATTTAAATTTTAATTCTAAAATAAAACCAAAAGAACAAAACACCACTGAAGCGATATTATCTGCCATGGAATTGGCAGCGTCATCAAGGGCAGCTGAAACAAAAAATTTAGACAACACACCCCATTTCTTCGATTTGAATTTAAAAAATTTCTTATCACAATATGAAATTACCAAAGGTTTAAGTTACGGATTTTATGACAAACTATCTAAACAAAAGCGATTTAAAATTGCACTTAGAACAATTGAAGCAGGGATAAATGCAGAATATTGCGAAATTGCAAAAATAAATTTCACAACAAGACCAGCACAAATTTCAAAAAAAATTCAATCAGATGTTCTTCAAAATATGTATTATCTTAAAACAGTTCAAAGCAACATAAATAACCCCATATTAATACATATTTTCGCAAATCGGGAAGGCAACAGGAAAGCATATCTTAAAGCCACACCCGATA
>CALUWL010000057.1 GCA_944324445.1 Candidatus Gastranaerophilales bacterium
TTATTGTACGAGTAGATACGGGGCTTATTTGATAAGTGCAGCCCCTCCTTTTGAGCTGCTACCATTTGTTCGTGCGTAATGTATTTATTGCGATACATTCTTCTTAAAACTTGATCGCGTCTTTTTAAGCCTGCTTTTTTATTTGCAAAAGGAGAATATATTGATGGCGCTTGAGGTAAGCCCGCAATTAGGGCTTGTTCAGCTAGTGTCAGTTGTGATAAATCTTTATCGAAAAATGTTCTGGCTGCTGATGATACACCGTAAACCCCTGAACCTAAATATACGGAATTTAGGTATAATTCGAGTATTTCATCTTTTGATATAGTTTTTTCAATTCTGTGAGCTATGATTAATTCTTTAATTTTTCTATCAAATGTACGTTCGTTAGATAAAAACAGAATTCTTGCAAGCTGTTGAGTTATGGTCGAGCCGCCTTGTTTAACTTCTCCCGATAGAATGTTTGTTATGGTGGATCTAATCATCCCCATGGTATCAAAACCTCTGTGGTGATAGAAGTTTTTATCTTCGGTTGCAATGACTGCTTCTTTTAAATATTTTGGAATTTTGTTAATTGAAACTTTTTCAAACTTAAAAGCAGTGAATGTTTTGATTACTTCACCATCAGCTGAATATATTGTTGTTACGGGATTTGGTTTGATATCTTCAAAATTTGATATTGGAGGCAAAGACGCAAGGTAAATATTAAATGCTGCAATTGCTGCAAGCATTGCTGAAATACCCATTGAAAATAAACACAAGAAAATATTGCGTTTTTTTGGTCCTCTTTTAGTAACTCTTTTTCTTCTAACACTATTCATAGCAACATATTATAGCAAAAAGTAAAAGTTGCAATAAAAAGAAAATAAAACAATATAAATTTTAACATTTTCTTAAATAAAATCGCCCCCTTGTTGATTAAGGGAGCGATTTTTTTTATTTTCAACAATTATTAGAAAATAATTGTTAATTCTTCGTTCGGATTTAAAGCTGAAGAATTTGAAACAGATGGAACAATTGTATACAATAATTCATCACCGATTTCATAAATTACACCAAATGTACCTGAAATAACGGTTTTAACAATTCCGTATACACCTTTTCCAAGTGTAACAAATGAATTACCGAAACTTGCAACACCGCGTCCTAAGTGGCCTGTGAATGTTTCAACAAATGTATCGGATAGTCTGTCGCCGTATTCTTCAAGTCCGTTAGCTGAAATATTAACAACTTGACCGACTGAACGACCTGCAACACCTACTGTTCTAGCTGCTGCTGTAAATGGTAATCCTAAAATTCTTGCAAAAATGTTAGGATTTTTTAAGCAATCAGCTTTTGCAGATGTTAATTCTTTTGGGAATTTAGCACAGCAATCGCCGTTTTTGATTTCTTCAAATTTAACTGTAACTGAACCGGGGTGTGTTCCAAGACCGGGTCTTTGAACTGTAACAACTCTACCGTATACAATAGATCCTGCAGGGAAAGTTTTTCCGTCTACCATAACTTCTTCGGTTGTTTTAGCTAAGAATCTGTCGCCAATATTTGAATGTTTAGCGTCAATTCTATCCAGCATTTTAACTTTAATTGCAACAGGAGCTGCTTTAAATGCATCACCTATTAATTTGCCGTTTGCACCGTATTTTAATCTTAATTCACCGATTAAATTAGCTACTTGATGTCTTGATAAGTATGGAGCTTCAAGTAGAGTTTTTTCGTCAGGTAGGTTATCAATTAAACCTGATGCAACAACTTCTTTAGTACATCCGTATGCCCATGTTGGGATGTTTTCGATTTTTTTGCCGTTTAATGTTGGAGCTGTTCCGTCATTCGTGTATGGAACTTCAATTAACTTTGCAATTGTAGCAAAAACTTCTGCTTTAGTGATTGCTTGATCCGGTTTGAATGATTTATCAGGATAGCCAATCATAACATCTGCTGCTGTAGCTTTTTTTATTTCTTCGCTTGCCCAATATGAAGCTGTTACATCGGTATATTTTTTAACAACACCGACACTTTTCATATTTAGACCTTCGGATAACATGTAAGCTAGTTCTGATCTTGAAATAGGCATTTTGATGTCAAAATCTCTGTCGCCTTTTCTTACGCTCATTGCGTTTAATAAGTCTTTAGACCAAGCATTAACATACATGTTGTCTTTGTTGGTAAAACCAATTCTGTTTTTTTGTTTAAGAACTTTGCCGCCAATTCTGTAGATACTGTCAGCATCTTTAAATTCGGTAGCATCTGCATTCATTAATGAAGGATGAGCATAAACCTCAACTTTTTCTTGATTGCAGCAGGGTTGTTTTGCCATAACCATTGTGCAAGTTAAAAACATTGCCAAAGTTATGGACAACATTTGCGTAGTTTTTTTCATAACATACTCCTATTCTCTGTGCGGAATTATATCTCCCTATAACACAAGTCCATTATCTTACAATTGAATATTATAGTCAAGAAAAATTGTGAAAATCCTTGCTAATTAAGCTTTTTAATATCATTATAAATTAAATAAGATGCATCTTGAATTAAATTTCTTGCAGACCAATCATTGTTGGGTCTTTTAACAAGAATTGTAACTATATATTTTTTACCGTTATCAGTATATATTATGCCTGAATCACCCAACATTGATGCGATGTTGCCTGTTTTATGAAGTATCATTACATCTTTTGGCAGTTTTTCTTTTAAAAGATGAATATTTTTTGTGTTTCCTAAGTATTCTTTTAATATGTTTTTATATTTTATGTTTATATAGTTTGGATTATCAATGTTGTAGAGAATTTTAGATATTTCTCTTGCAGTAATTTTATTTTCGCCTTCTAAATCAGGCAGCCATTGAGCCATTGAGGTAACTTTTAAACCTAAATTCCTCATTGCTCGATTGAAACCATCAATTCCTCCAATTTCATATAAAAGCATATTTGTAGCTGAATTATCGGAATCTGCAATCATAGTATTTGCTAAATAATCAAGAGAATAAATGTTTCCTGCTCTTGTATATTGTAAATTTCCTGAACCAAGCGTTCTGAACTCTTCAGTAAATGCTCTTTTATCGGTTAAACTTACGGGGTTTTCCGTGTTTGAGGTTTTATCTATTAACCTGATTAATTCAAATGCTATAGGAATTTTAATTATGCTTGCTGAAGGAAATACTTCATCAGAATTTATTTCTAAGCCTGCTCCTGTTGAATATTCCCAAACAAAAACACTTGCGTGTAATTTTGGATAGTTTTGAAAAAGTGATATTAGTTTATTTTTAGTATCAGTTAATTCTGATACTACTTGAATATCAGTAATTTCTTTTGATTTTTCGGCTTTTGATACCATTAAATTTTTATCTATTAAAAATGAATTTTTTAGATAATTCCTTGTAGGATAAACATAGGGTTCTATATTTATTTTTATGTCTTTATTTAAAAATCTGTTTAAATATAAAGGTCTGAAATAGTGATTAAACATATATGGACAAACATAATAGCCATACAGTGAAAGAATTGCACCCGCAAAAACTAACGCAAGAAAATTTTTTCTTTTTGTTCTATGTTTTTTTGTTGACTTAGTTCTTTTGGGTTTAGCAGGTAAATCACAGTATGAGTGATTTTTTTCATACAAGGGTTCATAGTATGGTCTTTTTTGATATTCACTATATTTTCTTAAAGGATTAGACAATACAATTTACCCAATAAAACTAATAACAAATTAAGTTTAAACAATATAGAAAAAATCAACATAATATAAATGTATGAATTAGAAAAATGATTTTTGAAAAATATGATATACTTTTAGTTGGTAAATGGAGTTTTATAACTATGAATATTGTTGTCTACAGTGAAAATGGTGCATCAGAATTAGCAGATTTAATTAATATTGATGATGAAATCGAATTAAGAGAATTTGCGCTAGATGAGCTTGAAAACTATAAACAATATAATCCATCTGTTTTAATTTTGGATTTTGATTTAGAAAAAATTAGAGAATTTTGTGCCGTAAGAAAACTTGAATGTTCAGTTTTAATACCTGTTGATGAAATTCCAACCGGATTTATTGTAAGAGCATTAAGTTACGATTATATTAAAAAGCCGATAGATAAAACAGAATTGAATGTCAGAATAAAAGCTCTTTTAAAAACTTATGAAACTAAAAAAGAACTTGTAAAATCTGCTATATGTGATGAACTTACAGGTTTATATAATAGAAAATACCTTCATCACAGACTGGATGCTGAAATATCACGTTCAAAAAGATACGGTACACCTGTTTCTTGTCTTTTGCTTGATATAGACTATTTTAAAATTGTAAATGATATGTATGGTTACGATTGGGGCGATATATTGCTTAAAAAAATTGCGCAAATGTTGAGTGCTCTAGTTAGAAAAGAAGATGTTTTAACAAGATACGGCGATGAAGAATTTATAGTAATTTTACCTGAAACAACCGAACAGCAGGCTATGATTTTTGCTGAACGCTTTAGACATGATGTTGAAAAAATGGAATTTATACCTGCTAATGAAGAAGAACGTCATCCGATTACTATTTCAGGCGGAATTGCTTCGTTTCCAACCGATGGAGATATAGAAGAAAATTCAAATACTTTAATAAGATACGCAGAACACGCACTATATAATGCTAAACAATCAGGAAAAAATAAAATAGTTGAATTTTCTAAAATGAATTTAGGCTGCTAGAGCTAGCCTGATTTTAGTATTTAAAAATATATTAAAATGCTAAAAAATTCTTGTATGAGATTTTTTAGCATTTTATTTTTAATTTCTGTACAATTTCTAAATTGTGCTTTTTCTAGCGCAATTACACCTGATATAACTTTTTTTAAAAATTTTAATGATGAATATTTAACTGGATATATTGTTGAAGCCCTTGAAAAAAATCATAATTTAAAACAGGCTAATCACAAGGTTGAGCAATATAGACTGGAAATTAAAAATTCATTTTCAAAAGAATTACCTGAGCTTTCTGTTGCGGGAAATTATCTTGGGGCGCATTTTCCAAATGGAGACCCTAATTTTCTTCTGAGCAGAAATTCTTTTGTATTACCTTTTAGGGCAAGTTACGAGCCTGATTTTTTGCTTAAAAACAGAGATAAAACTAAATCAACAAAAAAACTTTATCAAGCTCAGCTTGCAAATCAAAAAACGACTTATATTTCTCTTTTGAGCGATGTTGCAAGCGCTTATATTAATATTTTGCTTTTTGATTTTTTAATAAATAAGCAAAATATCGTTTTGGAAAATTATAAAAAAAATCTTATAAGTAATGAAGCCAAATTTAAATACGGAGTTATTGATTTAGATGAGTTAAATAATTTTAAAAAAGATTTAACTTCTCAAAAAACAATTTATGATAATTTGATTAAAAATAGAGATACAATTATATATAATTTTTGTACTCTTATAGGCGAAAGTCCTAATAACTATAATGATATAAAAAGAAGCGATATTGAAAAATTTGAGTATTCAAAAATAATACCAGCTTCAATAGACAGCAACCTTATTTATAGCCGGCCTGATTTAATTGAAATAGAAAATAAATTAAAAAGTGCAAAAATTGATATAACTGTTGCCAAGAAGGATTTTTTTCCTTCGTTTAAAATAAACGGTTTTTTAGCTTTTGATACTGCAGGGCGGGGAAATTTCTTTTCTTGGGATTCATCTTTTGCGTTTTTAATAGCCGGTTTGACTCAAGATATTTTTACGGGCGGAAGAAAAATAGCTAATTTAAAAATTAAAAAAGCTCGCTTTGAAGAGCTCATGGAAGCTTATAAACAAGCAGATTTAAACGCTATTAAAGAAGTTAATAATGCACTAAATGTTATAAAATTCGATAAAAAAACCGAAGATAGCGCAAAATATCAGCTTGCGCTTGAAGAAATAAATTTAAATAATTCAAGCAAAAAACTTAAAAGAGGAACGATTTCGATAATGGATTTTTTAAATTCCGAAAACACTCTAAAACAAAAAGAACAGCTCTTTGCAAGTTCAAAAGCAACAAGATTAATGAGCTATGTAACGTTATATAAGGCATTAGGCGGTCAGTTATGAAAAAAATAATAGTTGTAGCAATAATTTTAGTTATCATATCAATTTTAACTTTTTTTGTCGTTCTTTTTTTTAAGAAAAAAACAGATATTATAGAAACGTTCGGCAATATTGAAATAAGGCAGGTGGATTTATCGTTTCAGGTATCCGGTGTATTAAACAGATTATATAAAGAAGAAGGCGACTATATTAAAAAAGGCGAATTAATTGCAACGATTGATGATAGAGATTATAGAGCAAACTATAAAAAAGCAATATATTTAGAAAAAAGTTCTTTAGCTCAAGCAAAAGATGATATTTCAAAGTTTGAGCGAAATTATCCCCTTTGTTTTGATAATACAATTTCAAAAGAAGAATGTACTTCGCTTTTAAATAAAAAAGAATATTCAAAAGCAAAATACAAAGAAAACGTTGAAAATAGAATTTATCAAAAAAATCAACTGGATTATACTAAGCTCTATGCTCCTCAAGACGGTATTATAACAACAAGAGCGCAAGAAAAAGGCGCGTTTATAAATGCTTCTCAAATAGTTTATGTAATGAGCTTAAATACCCCTGTTTGGGTTAGAACTTATATAAAAGAAACGGATTTAGGCAATATAAAATATGGTCAAACAGCTTATGTGTATACTGATACAATTAACCCCAAAACAAAGAAAAAGAAAGAATATAAGGGCTATATAGGCTACATTTCTCCTGTTGCTGAGTTTACTCCTAAAACCGTTCAAACCGAAGATTTAAGAGTTGATCTTGTTTATAGAATAAGGGTTTATATAGATGAAACAGATGAATTTTTAAGACAAGGAATGCCTGTTACGGTAAAAATTAATCCAAATGAGGTAAGTTAAATGACAAATTGCGTTGAAATAAGTAATCTGGCAAAAACTTACAATGAATATGATGCTCTAAAAGACATTAATTTGAAGCTTGAAAAAGGAAAAATTATAGCTCTTTTAGGAGCAGACGGTTCAGGAAAAACAACTCTTTTAAGACTTATTGCAGGTTTGATTTGCCCTACAAAAGGTAAAATATTAACCCTAAATTTAAATCCTGTATCTAAAAAAAATGAAATAGTTAAATTAATAGGTTATATGCCTCAAAAATTCGGGCTTTATGAGGATTTAACCGTAATTGAAAATTTAAAATTATATTCTAAATTAAAAAAAGACGAAAGTAATTATGATGAACTGTTGGAATTTACAAAATTAAAACCCTTTAAAAATAGGCTTGCAGGGCGTCTTTCGGGCGGGATGAAGCAAAAACTGGGACTTGCTTGCGCTTTAATTGGAAAACCGGAGCTTTTAATATTGGATGAGCCTTCTGTTGGGGTTGATCCTATTTCAAGAGTTGATTTATTAAATTTAGTTAAAAAAACAATTGATAAAAACACAAGTGTTATATGGTCAAGTTCTTACCTTGATGAGGCTTTTAATTTTGATTTAAGCATTATTTTGGATAAAGGTAAAGTCATCTTTGAAGGAAACACAAAGGCTTTAGGCGAAAATTTGGAACAATTTGAAAATAAAGTCGTTGATTTAATGGGCGGATACGAAGAAAAACCCTCTGAAATTGCAAAAAATTATCATATTAAAGATTTCAGTCAAACTTGCAGAGTCTTAGCGGAAAATTTATCGAAGAAATATGGAGATTTTTGGGCGGTAAAAAATAATTCTTTTTGTATTAAAAAAGGTGAAATTTTTGGACTTTTAGGACCAAACGGAGCAGGAAAATCGACAACATTTAAAATGATGTGTGCTTTAATTAAACCCACTAAAGGAAAAGGTTATATTATGGGGGTTGATATAGCTGAAAATTCGGAAAAAGCAAGAAGTTATCTTGGATATATGGCGCAAAAATTTTCTCTTTATTCAAGATTATCCACTTTGGATAATTTGAATTTTTTTGCAGGCTTATACGGGCTTTTTGGGAAAGAAAAACAAAAAAGAATAGATAAAATTATTGAAGTATTTGAATTAAATGAATATAAAAATACAATAACATCTCTTTTGCCTTTGGGATTTAAACAAAGATTATCATTGGGCTGCGCTTTAATTCATCAGCCGCCTATATTATTTTTGGATGAACCGACATCGGGAGTAGATATTGTACAAAGAAGGGAGTTTTGGACACATATTAAGGCGTTATCTCATATGGGCGTTAGTGTTCTTGTAACTACGCATTTTATGGATGAGGCAAAATTTTGTGATAACATAAGTCTTTTTTATAACGGTGAAATAGTTGCTCTTGATACTCCCTCAAATCTTATAGTTAAAGCTAATGCTAAGGATATGAATGAAGCCTTTTTTAATATAATTAAAGGAGCAAAACAACAATGAAGATTTATTTTGCTCTTATTCAAAAAGAGTTTTATCAAATTATAAGGGATTTTTCAAGCATTTTAATTGCTTTTATTTTGCCTCTTGTGATTCTTGTTTTATACAGATACGGAATAAATTTAGATACCGTAAAAATTACTCTCGGAATTAAAAACGACGATATTAATCCAAAATTATCAACTTTGATTAACTCTTTTGATCATAGTGATTATATTAAAACTCAATATTTTTTTGATAAAGATAAGATGTATAAAAAAATTCAAAATTCTTATCTTAAGGGTGCAATAATTTTTCCCAATGACTTTACGAAAAATTTGATTAAACAAAATAATGCTAATGTTTTTGTTATAGCAGACGGCTCAGAAGCTAACCTTGCAAATTATGTCCAAAGTTATTGTATGGAAATTGTTAAAAATTGGCTTATTAATTCATCCGATTTTAAATATAGCGCAAAAGAGGATTTAATATCAGCCGATACAAGATTTTGGTATAATCAGGATATAAATTCGCACCTTTTTATTTTGCCGGGGTCTTTAGCTATCACTATGAATTTAATTGGTATGCTATTAACTGCATTGGTTATTTCAAGAGAATGGGAAAGAGGAACGATTGAATCTTTATTTGCAACTGCAATTACCAGAATGAACTTTGTTTTGGGAAAATATATTCCTTATTTTATTTTGGGAATGGCGTCTTTGATGTTTAATGTTTTTTTGTGTATCAGTATTTTCAAAATTCCTTTTAAGGGTAATATTTTAATTTTGTTTTTAGTCGGCGGATTGTATCTTTTTTGCTGTCTTGGAGTTGGGCTTGCAATAAGCTCATCTTATAAAGAGCAGTTTTCATCATCTCAAATGGCGCTATCTTTTGGGCTTTTGCCTGCTTTTATGTTATCGGGGCTTATTTATCCGATTTCATCTATGCCGACATTATTTCAATATTTAACGATGATATTGCCTCCAAGGTATTTTATTATATTTATTCAAAGTGAATTTATGGCAGGAACAATTTTAAAAATTGTTGTTTTGAATTCAATATTTATGGGAATTTTGGGGCTTTTATTGTTTTTGCTTGTCTACAATAATATAAATTTGAGGCTTGAAAAATGCAAAGCAGAATAATAAGAATAAAAGCATTGATTAAAAAAGAATTTTTAGCTATTTTTAAAGACCCTAAAAATCGTGCTTTAATTATTTTTCCTCCTATAATTCAACTATTTATTTTTGCCCATGCAATAACTCTTGAGGTAAGAAATATTGATGTTTCTGTTCTTGATTATTCAAATACTCAATATTCAAGAGAACTTATATCAAGGTTTTCCAATTCAAAATGGTTTAGAAAAGTACAGTATAGAAGAACTTTAAAAGAATTTAAAGATGATATTGATTTAAAAAACTCGCAGCTTGGAATAATTATCCAAAATGATTTTGCAAAAAAAATTAATGAAAAATCTCCAACTAAAGTGCTTATTATAACAGACGGCAGACAAACAAATTCTGCAAGTATAGTGTCGGGTTATGCAAGCCAGATAATAGGAAATTATAGTAGCGAGCTTGAAAAAAAATTCAATATTAAAAAAACTCAAATTAATGTTATCACAAGAAATTGGTTTAATCCGAATATTGAATATAAGTGGTTTTTAACGGTTAGTATGATTGTAATGTTATCACTTGTTTTGAGTCTTTTATTAAGTGCTCTATCAATTGCAAGAGAAAGAGAGTTGGGAACATTTGAGCAGTTGATGGTGAGCCCTTTAAATAATGATGAAATTTTAATTGCAAAAACAATCCCACCCCTTATAGTTGCTTTTATTTCAGGCATTATTATAACTTTAATTATAGCTTTTGTTTTTAAAGTTCCTTTTTCGGGGTCAATCAGCTTGTATTTAATTTCTTCTTTAATTTCTCTTTTATCAATAATAGGGGTGGGATTATTTATATCATCTCTTGCATATACTCAACAACAGGCGATTTTGGGTGTATTTGCTTTTCAAATGCCTGCTGTGCTTTTATCGGGGTTTGTATCTCCGATTGAAGATATGCCTATATTTTTTCAATATTTAAGTGCAATTAATCCTTTAAGATATTTTATGCTAATAACTAAAGGAATTTATTTTAAAAATATGGACGCACTTACCGTATTTAAAAATTTAATCCCCTTAATTATTATTGCAATTATAACTTTGTCAATTGCAAGATGGAGTTTTAGGAAAAAAGCCGAATAAAAAAGGAGCAGATTATCTGCTCCTTTTTTATTGTTTTTAAGTTAAATACCTTATTCTTCTCTAGTTGCTTCATACCAAGAATATGTACCATATAACCAGTTACTTTCAAACGGATTAGCTTTTCCTACAAATCGATTAGCATAAGCTCCTAAATTATTTGTATTTGCAAATGTTTTTAATTTATCTAATCTGCCCGGAGTTGTAGTAGCTTCTTGACCATTAACTTTATAAGTTGTATTTGAAGTTGCCTTGCCATCAACAGTTTGAGTTGTAGTTTCTACTTCGTATGGTGTTTTTGCATTGCTTCTTACCGTTGTTGTAGTGTTACCGCTTGTTGATTTTT
>CALUWL010000058.1 GCA_944324445.1 Candidatus Gastranaerophilales bacterium
CCCCCATCGTCTAGAGGCCTAGGACAACACCCTTTCACGGTGTAGACAGCGATTCGAATTCGCTTGGGGGTACCATTAAATAGGAGCTACAATGGCTCCTTTTTTAATGCAAAAAATTTTATATTAATGTGTCTTGAATTAATTAATAACTGTTTGACCAATTCTGAGAAAAATTGTATAATCTCCGTATAATATTCGGAGTAAATATGAAATATATATATCAAAATCAAGACTGGCACTGCTTTATATATGTCGGAGAAAAACTTAAAAAATTGCTTTTTGAAATAAAGAAGCAACAAGGTTTTTTACTGGGTAAAATGGATAGTTTAGGTTTTGATATTAAGAATAATGCGCAATTGCAGATTCTTACCGAAAATATTATAAAGTCTTCTGAAATAGAAGGGGAGATGCTCGACAATCATTTAGTTCGTTCTTCTGTTGCAAAACGTTTAGGCATAGATATTGGCGGCGAAACTCAAATATCAAGAAATATAGAAGGTGTTGTAGATATGATGCTTGATGCAACGCAAAATCTTGATAATAAAATATCTAAAGATAGGTTGTTCGGTTGGCATGCGGCATTATTTCCCACAGGTTATAGCGGCTTATATAAGATTACTGTTGGAAATTACAGGAAAGATGAGTTAGGTTCAATGAAAGTTGTTTCCGGTTATCAAGGAAAAGAAAAAGTTCACTATGTAGCTCCGCCAGCCAATTCTCTCGAAGTTGAAATGAATTATTTGATAGATTATATAAATAATGATAATGATGAAGACTTGCTTATAAAAGCCGGTATAGTTCACTTATGGTTTTTAATTCTCCATCCTTTTGATGACGGAAACGGCAGAATTGCAAGAGCATTAAGTGATATGATATTAGCAAAAAGCGATGAGTGCAAATATAGATTTTATTCTATGTCATCTCAAATACAGAAAAACAGAAAAAGTTATTATCAAATTTTAGAAAAAACTCAAAAAGGTTCCATGGATGTTACAGATTGGCTGGAATGGTTCTTAAACAATTTGTATGAAGCTATTAAATCCAGTGATAAGATACTATCTGATACCTTAAAGATTTCAGATTTTTGGAGAAAAAATTCTTCGGTTGTAATGAATGAAAGACAGCACAATATTTTAAACAGGTTTTTAAATAATTTTGAAGGAAAATTAACTACAACAAAATGGGCCAAAATGGGAAATTGCTCTCAAGATACTGCAACTAACGATATTAATGATTTAATCAAAAAGAAAATACTTAAAAGAGTCGGGGTCGGTCGTTCAACGCATTATGTATTAAGATAATTAAAAAATTATACAGTTCTATTTTTCAACATTTGTTAAATCTAATATGTTGCTGATTGTATCGTAGATTAAACCCAGTTGGGTTCTATTTAGCGTTTTAAGTAATTCATTGATTGATTTAACAGTTTTTTCATCTGTTTCAGGTTCATGCGAGATGAAGAATTTATATATTTCAACTTTTAAAACATTAGCAATATTATCTAATAAAGTTAATGAAATTCTATTTTTACCTATTTCACAATGGGCAATTGTTGAAGTTTCGCAACCTACTTTTTCTGCCAGTTGCGCTTGAGTGTATCCTGCTTTTATTCTTAAGTGTTTTAATCTTGCGCCTATTTGTTTATCTAAATTTGTACCCATATATTTATTATCCATTTACTTAATTTTTCTTAAATGTTAAATATATTAATTTGCATGGGTATATTTTGCATGATATGATATTTTTATGAAAAAATTATTGTTTATTTTTATTTGTAATATATTACTCTTAACCCCTTTTATTTACGCTGCCCCTTTTGAATATCGATATGCGCCTAACGGTTTTAAATATGTTCACCATAACCACAGCGAATCCTCTTTTCAACATGCGCACTGTTCAAGCGTGAATGGCATAGAAGAATATGAACTTGAAGATAAAACCAGAGTTGATTGCTTAACGAAAAAATATGCAATTGAATATGATTTTGCAAATAAAAGCTATGAAGCAGTCGGACAAGCTCTTTATTATGGGCTAATGACAGGAAAAACGCCCAAGGTTGTTTTAATTTTAGATTCAAATAAAATTTTTGAGCAGCTTGTATATTTTAACAGAATTAAAAAAATCGCAAAAAAATATAAGTTTGAGGTTGAATATATTACAGAAAATTTTTTAGCCGTTGAAAAAGAGGGAAAATGTGAATATAATGACTGTAGGTGTCATTATAGTAAAATTTAAACGGTGTTTATTTATGAAAATATATGAAAATATTTTAGATACTATAGGCTCAACTCCTTTAGTTAAAATTAACAAACTAACAGACGGCAATGTTTTTGCAAAAATAGAATATTTTAATCCTGCAGGCTCAATTAAAGATAGAGCCGCATTAAATATGATAAAAGAAGCGCAAAAAAAAGGTTTAATTAAAAAGGATACGGAAATAATTGAACCCACAAGCGGGAATACAGGTATTGGACTTGCTCTTGTGTGCGCAGTTAAAGGATATAAATTAACTATTGTTATGCCTGATAATATGAGTGTTGAAAGACAAAAGTTAATGAAAGCTTACGGGGCTAATTTAGTTTTAACGGAAGGCAAATTCGGAATGAAAGGAGCAATTGAAAAAGCTCTTGAGCTAAATAAGAAAAACCCAAACAGTTTTATACCTCAACAATTTGAAAATCCTGATAATTTTATGGCGCACTATAAAACAACAGCGGAAGAAATTATAAAAGATACTGAAGGCAAGGTCGATATTTTAATTGCAGGAATTGGAACAGGCGGAACTATAACAGGAATTGCAAAAAGGTTAAAAGAATACAATTCAAATATTGAAATTATAGGCGTTGAACCATATTCAAGCCCATATTTAACAAAAGGAATTTCGGGTGCTCATAAAATACAAGGTATTGGTGCAGGTTTTTGTCCTAAGATTTTAGATTTATCTTTAATTAATAAGATAATAGCTGTAAAAGATGAAGATGCTATAAATATGACGGTTGAATTAGCTAAAAAAGAAGGGATTTTTGCAGGAATTTCGGCAGGGGCTAATATTTTTGCAGCTATAGAAGAAGCAAAAAATAATCCCGATAAAAATATAGTTGTAATTATTCCTGATACCGGAGAAAGGTATCTTTCAAGCGGAGTTTT
This sequence comes from Candidatus Gastranaerophilales bacterium, assembly GCA_944324445.1. GTDB lineage: Bacteria > Cyanobacteriota > Vampirovibrionia > Gastranaerophilales > Gastranaerophilaceae > RUG14156. Next base: position 3,148 of record CALUWL010000058.1, read on the forward strand.
TAATTAGTATTTAAAAAATAACAAAAATTATAATTCAGGCGTTTTATATCAGATGTAAAGGAGAAGGGTAATATGAAGCTTCAAAATATATCTCGTTCATCTCAAGCATTTGGAATAAAAATGGTAAATTATCTCCAAGCCATTCATAATGCTTCTATAAGAAACGGTTACGATAAAGAAAAATCTGATTATGAAATCCAGAAGTTGGATAAAATATTGCCTGATTATACTTTAACAACAGGATATATAAACGGACAATCATCATTGAGTCTGGAAAGATACAATAAAGAAACCGGATTATACCATACTATACAACTATATAGCGCTGATGAAGCTCAAACAAAAACTCTTGAAGATATCAATGTTAATAATTTAGGAAAACTAATTGACGGACTTAAAAGCATATATGGTGAAGAATTTTCAATAGAAGGCAAAAAATTAAAAATAACAAGTCCGATAATTTTAGAAAATAAAAAGGCACAAGAAGTAATCCATGGTATTAAAAAAAATGTTTTGCCAAGGATTGAAGAGTATTTTTCTTTAAAAGAACCTTATCTAATTGAAATTTCAACAGCAGGCAGTAAAGGTAAGAATCTTTATCTGACTTCCAGAACTAACGATAGAGATGAATTTTTTGAACCCGTTGTAGTAAAAGAAAATATTGAAATTACGATAAAAACTTATGATAAAGCTCATAACCCCGTTTCATATAAAGGCTACTTTTATTTACCCGAAGATTTAAATGAACGTGATAATGCCGATTTTTGGGTAGATAATTTCAAAAAAACTTTAACTGATATTTTAAAAAACAGATATCATGAAGTTCATTATAATCAATTCAGATAATTTGTTAATTTATTTAGAAGCTGGCTTTTTGTGTGATAGCCTGCAAATTGAGCGGCAACATTTCCGTTTTTAAATAAAATAAAACTCGGAAAACCAGAAATTCCGTATTTGTGCGCAATTTGAGAGTGTTTATCGCAATCAAGCTTTCCAATCCAAAAACCGTTATCGCTTAATTCATTTAAAATTGGTTCTTCATTTTGACAATATTTACACCAAGTTGTATAAAAATCAACAAGTTTTAGACCTTGTTTTGTTTCGCTTTCAAAATTTTTTTCATCTAATTCAACAAGCATTTTATTCTCCTTTTAAGATTATAATAATGCTTTAATTAAAAATTGTCATTACCGTGGTGTATATTTTAGTGTTATGTTTGAGTCTTGTAAAACTTATTTTAATGGATTATACTTATAAATAGTAGTTCTTTGAAAATTAAATATGGGGATGTAAAGGTTTCGACGGGGTGAAGTTTATCACTGCGGTTGCATTTCGAGCCGAATAACTCGTTAAACTTTTCAAAAAAATAAACGCTAATAACGTTGTAAAAGCTGATTTTGCTCCTAGAGCAATCGCTGCGTAAGACGCGCGACAGCCACTCTATATGCCCAACTTGCCGGTATGTAGGGTCAATTATGCAAGTACAGCGCATATTTTCATTTAGCGGTATGCGTCAAGTTATAGTTAGATGAAGTTGACAATCTTTAAAATTGCCTTTGGGTTTTAATTGGTTGCGGTAATTTTCCGGTTATAACTTAAGATAAAAGTGCCTATGAATGTAGATATCGTCGTGGTATCATTTCGGACGCGAGTTCGACTCTCGCCATCTCCATACTTTTGAAGTTTGAGCCGTACTCCGACGGAGTAGGCGAAAACGAAAAAGCATACGGATGTGAGTCCGTGACGGCGAAACGTTGAGTTTCGGCGGACAGGACGAAACTGGACGATGGCGACGTAGAAATCTTTGATTTCACAGGAGCATAGTTCGATTTTACGGACATTATCTCCATAATATATTGTTTTAAAATATGTGATTGAGAGGAAAGCTCATAACAAGCTTGCAGTTTGTTAAGAATTGATGATTGTATATAATATAAATAGATTGTAAAATTTAATTTCAATAAACGGCAAGAAAATATATGGACTACGGCATTTCTACAATTTTTAAAAATAAAGTTTTTATTAAAGATAAATTAAAAAAGTTTGGTTTTAAAAGCATTGATAATCAGTTATTTTATTCGGTTAAAATTGTAAATGGACAATTTCAACTGGATATTATTATTGAAGATTTGAAAACGGTTAAAACAAAATTGCTGGATCTTAATTCTAATCAAGATTATGTTTTGCATTTGGTTGATGGCATTACAGGTGAATTCGTCGGAAATGTACGTAAAGAATATTATGAAGTTTTGAAAAATATTGCAGATAATTGCTGCATCACTATGAAATTTGCTTCTTGTCAAGCAAACAGGCTCACTGAATATATAAAAGAAAAATATAATAATGATCCTGAATTTCTTTGGGAAAAGTTTCCTGATTACGGAGTTTTTAGAAACAGTCTCACAAAAAAATGGTATGCCCTAATATCTAATGTAAGCTATTCTAAAATAAACAAAAATAAAACCGGAGAAATCGAATTATTAAACATTAAATTAAATAAAGATAAAATTGAGGAATTGTTAAAAATTAAAGGTTTTTACCCTGCGTATCACATGAACAAAAAGAATTGGATTTCAGTTATACTTGATGAGTCAATTGAAGACGATAAAATCAAAGTATTGCTTGAAGAAAGCTATAGGCTTTCTTCAAAGAATAAATGATTTAATATATTAAATTAACAAATATATCCTTTAATGGCAGATTTTGCTGCTGTATATGGGCTTGAAAGGTATATAAATCCGTTTGTATTTCCCATTCTGCCTCGAAAATTCCTGTTTTGAGTTGCAAGACAAATTTCACCATCTCCCAATATTCCGCCATGCACTCCTACGCAAGGGCCGCAGCCTGCAGGAATTAAATTTGCTCCTGCTTGTAAGAATATTTCAAGCAAACCTTCTTTTGCTGCCTGCATATATATTTCTCTGCTTGCAGGTGCGATAATTAATCTTACATTATCTGCTACTTTGTTACCATCTAAAACCTTAGCTGCAATTCTTAAATCTTCAATTCTTCCGTTTGTGCAGGTGCCTATAAATACTTGATTTATTTTAATTTTATCTAATTTAGATACTTCTTTTACATTGTCAACAGTGTGAGGGCAAGCAACCATAGGCTCAATTTTAGAGGCATCTATTTTAATTGTTCTTTCATAGATAGCATCATCATCAATTTTGATTTCTTTAAATTTATCGCCTCTATTTCTTGAAATCAAATATTCTTTGGTTTTTTCATCTGTTTCAAAGAGCCCTGCTTTAGCACCTGCCTCAACTGCCATATTTGCAAGAGTAAATCTTTCGGACATTTCCATATTGCGTATTGTTTCGCCGCAAAATTCTAAAGCTTTATAGGTTGCTCCGTCTGCTCCAATTAGACCGATTAAATAAAGCATTAAATCTTTAGCGCAAACATTTTCTCTAAATTCTCCGCTTACTTCGATTTTAAAAGATTCGGGAACTTTAAACCAAGTTTTTCCAAAAGCCATTGAAACTGCTATATCGGTTGAACCCATTCCCGTTGCAAAAGCACCCAGAGCCCCTGAAGTGCAGGTGTGAGAATCGGCTCCGACAAGGATTTCTCCTGGGTTAACATAGTCTTCAACAAGCCTTTGATGACAAACCCCGCAGCCGATATCAGATAATACAGCTCCATATTCATTAGCGAATTCACGAATAATATTATGGGCATTAGACAATTCTTTTCTTGGAGACGGTGCGGCGTGGTCTATAAATAAAATTGTTCTTTTGGGGTTAAACAATTTTTTGTTTAATTTTTTAAATTCTTTGATAGCTAATGGTCCTGTACCGTCTTGCGTTGCACAAACATCCACATTTGCTATAACTAATTCTTTAAATTTTACATTATGACCAGCATGATTAGATAAAATTTTTTGCGCTAAAGTTTGTCCCATAATTAACTCCATTTTTTCTTAAATTATAAAACAAAAAAGCATTAAATAACATTTTTCGTTTAATTATATGATAACAAACGGCTTGTTTTTTACGATAATAGAGCAATAAATTAGGAGTTTTATAACTTATGGATATAGCAGCATTAATTGGTACCTTTTTGGGTATAGGTTTTATATTGGCAGGTCAAGCCCTTGAAGGCGGTAATATTGGGCAATTGCTTCAAATAACAGCCGCTTTTATCGTTGTGGGTGGTACAGCCGGGGCAGTGTTTTTGAGTTTTCCTATTGAGGATTTTAAAATTGCAGGTGAATGTATAGGTGTTGTATATTTTGGAAAAGCACCAAAATTAGAAACATTAATTGAAGAAATTATAGGTTATGCTCAAAAAGCTCGTAAAGAAGGGGTTATTGTTCTTGAAAAAGAGGCAAAAAATGCCTCGCATCCCTTGTTAAAACTGGGGCTTGAAGCAGTAGCAGATGGAGCCGATCCTACATTAGTTAAAGATATGATGGAAACACAATTATCTCAATTACAGGAAAAAATAGCTGCTGGGGCTAAAGTATTAGAATCTGCGGGCGGTTATTCTCCGACATTAGGTATTATTGGTGCTGTACTTGGTTTAATTCAGGTTATGCAAAATTTGTCTGACCCTTCTAAGTTGGGGGCAGGTATTGCAGTTGCTTTCGTTGCTACAATTTATGGTCTTGTTGTTGCTAACTTAATTACAATACCTTATTCAACGAGAACAAAAAGAAAATATGCAAGAATTTTTACTTCAATGGAACTTATGATTGAAGGGATTTTATCTATTCAGGCAGGTGAATCTCCTGCATTAATTGAAAGAAAACTTGAATGTTATATTGTTGAAGGCAAAGCTAAAAAAGGAAAAGATGCTTAATGGCTAGGAAAAAACCGGCAGAAGAACATGAAAATCTTGAACGTTGGCTGGTTTCTTACGCTGACTTTATGACGTTGCTTTTTGCAACATTTGTTGTGCTATATGCTTTAGCCCAATCCGACGTAAATTCTTTTAAAGGAATAGAAGAAGCATTAAGAAAAGCTTTCAGTCAAAGTATTTTTAACGATAATACAAGTATAATGGAAGGTCAGGATTCAATTTTAGATGGCAGTCAAGGGGCAATGAATCCCTTGATGCTTGAATATATGAGTACAAAATATGAACAAAATGCCTATGAAGATATTAAAAATGAAATAGAAAAATTAAAAGAAGACGGTTTAAGTGCAGAAATTGATGATAGAGGACTTGTCATAAGATTAAACGAACATGCGATTCAATTTGCAGCAGGCGGTGCTGAATTATCTCAAAAATCTTATGAAATTTTAAGTAAAGTTGCAAAAATAATCAAAGATAAATTTTCTATTCACTATATTCAAGTTGAAGGTCATACCGATTCAGATCCTATTTCTAATCCAAAATATCCTTCAAATTGGGAGTTGTCTGCTGCTCGTGCTTCAAGGGTTGTAAGGTATTTAATTAATTCTCAAAGCTTTAATCCTAAATTGTTTATAGCAACAGGTTTAGCTGATACTGTTCCGGTTGTTCCTAATACAACTTCGCAAAACAAAGCTAAAAATAGACGTGTTGAAATTGTAATCTTAAGAAATAAGAATAAAAATCTTTCTCAAAAAGATATGCAGGAAATTATAAAAGAAGTTCAGGTCGATCAGAAAAAAGCTAAAATTCAAGACAAACAACCTTCAAAAGCCATAGAAAGTCTTGTTGGAAATGATAAAGAACTTTTGAAAAATGTTATTGATTTAACAGATCAATATGAAACAGAAAATAAAAGACTTGATTCAATAAAAACAGGCGATTACATGTATGATGGCGCTAAACCGGAATTTATGGAGCAAAACAATGAAGGAAAGTAATTATTTTGCAATATTTGGCGGCGGCGGCATAAGAGGTATTGCCTATTGCGGAGCATATAAGGCATTACTTGAAAACAAAATTAATTTAACCGGTTTTGCAGGAAGTTCAATAGGTGCTGTATTTTGCGGTTTGTTGGCGTTGGGCTATACTTACGAAGAAATATATGAAATTTTATCTAATACCGGTTTTGAAATGTTTATTGATATAAATATTGATTTTAAAAATGAACCGGCTTTATCTAAAGGAAAAATTTTTCTTGAATGGATGAGAGAAAAAATTGAAAGAAAATTTTATGGTGAAACTTATCAAAAAGGCAAAATGCCCCCTGTTAAGTTTTCTGATATAAAAACAAATCTAATTATATATTCAGTGGATTTAACTCATATTAAATTTTTCGAATTCTCAAAAGAAAAAACCCCGGATTTTGAAATAGCATCTGCAATAAGAGCAAGCGTATCTATGCCGGGGCTTTTTGTTCCTTTTGAGTATGAAGGAAATATGATAGTGGATGGCGATTTATTAAAATCAATGCCTCTTTGGAGAGTTACAAATTCAATTAAGAATTTAGATGAAAGAATATTGGAATTTCGTCTTGAAGATAACGAATCAATTAAAAAATCAGTTAATGCAATTGAATATTTAAATCGCGTATATAATGCAATTTGCGGATTTGCAACGGATTATATAGTTGATGTATATAAAGAAAAAGATAAATTTGATTACATAAAAATCAATACTGAAGATGTTTCTGTTGTTGATTTTTTAATTCCTCAAGAAAAGAAAAAAGAGCTTTTTGATACGGGTTATAAGTTAACAAGCAAATATTTAAAAGAATTTTTACCTCAAAAAAGAGAAAAATTATTGAAAAAATATGAAACTTTATTGAAAGCTATAAATAAATTTCAAAAAGATTTTAACAGAAAAAATATTATTAATTCATATTTAAGCTTATGTGAACTTTTTGTGTTTTTATGCGAAGAAAAACAGTATTTGGATTCTAAAATTTTCCAGATGATTGCAGACTTTAAAAATAAATTTATAAAGAACTATAAAAGCATTAACTTGTTTGGTTTTAAATCTGCACTTGCAGTTAACAAAGAAGAAATGATGAGCGATATTTTGGATATTATTAAAATAACTACGATAAAAGTTAGCGAATTAAAACAAGATTAAAAGTTTTTATATATAATTCCAATTAAACCATTTTCAAAATTTTTGATTACTGCCATTCTTTTTGGCGAATTTTGAATCATAATTGAAAAAACAACTTCCCTATTTTTTCTTGTTCTCATTGTACCTGTTATACATGATATGTGGGTTAAAGTTCCTGTTTTTGCTCTTAAATTATTTTCTAAAAATAAAAGCCTGTTTTTAAGTGTTCCTTTTTTGGGAGTTGCCATAAGGTTTTTAAAATTGTCATCCTTGCATAGTTCTTTTAAAACCCTTGCGCAAAATTCAGCATTGACAAGATTATATCTTGAAACACCGCTTCCGTCTTTTATTGTTATTCCATCTGTATAGAATTGTTTAAATTCTTCTTTGAACATATCAATAGCATCATCCAGTGTTGCAGGATGTTTGTAGTCGATATATTTTGCGGCTGCAACTCT
>CALUWL010000059.1 GCA_944324445.1 Candidatus Gastranaerophilales bacterium
TTACTCTCGGGATTTGCGCACCCCCACCGCTTCGCTTTGGGGTCCCTGCTACATCCCGAAAATATATTCAATTATCAATTTTTGTTTTGTTTCTTTACTCTCGGGATTTGCGCACCCCCACCGCTTCGCTTTGGGGTCCCTGCTACATCCCGAAATTTGCTCCTGAAAGAGTTTTACTTTGTAAAACTCTTACGTCGCTATCGTAGTGCTTAACTTGCTTTCTTGTCGAAAGCTCGTTATCGCACCGGCTTCGCTTTTTATTCAATTATCAATTTTTGTTTTGTTTTTCTGCTCTCGGGTGGTACGGTCTTCGTGCTCTGCGCCAAGCTCACCGCTTGCCGCTATCGCACTTCGCACACCTTTGCCCTCGTCTTCGCTCATTAAGCTTTCGCTAAATTCGCTCGACTCAGGTGCGCACCCCCACCGCTTCGCTTTGGGGTCCCTGCTACATCCCGAAATTTGCTCCTAAAAGAGTTTTACTGTGTAAAACTCTTACGTCGCTATCGTAGTGCTTAACTTGCTTTCTTGTCGAAAGCTCGTTATCGCACCGGCTTCGCTTTTTATTCAATTATCAATTTTTATTTTACTATAAAAAATAATATAAACAATTTTTTATGTTATAATTTATGAAAGTTTTATAGTAGGATAAATTATGTTATTAAACGAATTATTGCTCAATATTGGTGAATTTTGTTATAAGAATAAGTCATTACAATATTTACCTTATGTTTTGGTTATTTTAGTTGAACTTGAAAACTTTAAAAGTGTAAACGAAAGCATTCCTTTTGAAATTTTTTGTCTATTAGTGTCTTCTTTAGGAATTTTAATACGTATTTATACAGTTGCTTATCGTTCGCAGAGAATGTGTTCTTGTGAGCTAAATACCAAAGGTGTTTATTCGATTGTCAGAAATCCTTTGTATTTAGGTAATTTTTTCATCTTTTTAGGAATTACTTTGATGAGTCAAAGCTGGGAAATTGTAATTACAATTTCCCTATTGATGATAATTTTTTACACGTTAGTTGTTTTATATGAAGAAAGCGTCATGCAAGAAAAATTTGGCGAAAGGTATATAAACTGGGCTCATTGTGTGAATTGTTTTATTCCCTCTTTTAAAAATTATATTAAACCTGATAATAAGTTTTCGTTAAAAAGCGTAATTTTTCATGAACATGATGTTTGGTTACTTGTTGCGCTTTGCTTCGTGGCGCTCGAAATCATAAGAGGTTATTTTGAAGTAAATAAATTTTTCCTTGTTTCAATGTGGGCAATTTTGCTATCTGTTGTATTTGCTTTTTGGCTGATATGCAAAATTTACAAATTGAAAAAAGGCTAATTCATATTATTCGTATAGATTTTGATTTTCTATATACCACTTAATTGTTTTTATTATTGCTTCTTTGAATTCAAAACTTGGATACCAATTAAGTTGTGAATTTATTTTATCTGTTGATATTGCATATCTTTTGTCATGTGCTAGTCTGTTTTTTATGTAACTTATGTATTTATCATCTTTTCCTAAGGTATCAAGTATTATTTTCGTTATTTCTAAATTTGTTTTTTCGTTGTGCGCACTAATATTATAAATTTCGCCAATTTTTCCTTCATGGATTATTTTATCTATTGCGCTTGCATGATCATAGACATATATCCAGTCCCTTATGTTTTGTCCATCCCCATATAATGTTACTTGTTCATCTTTTAGTAGTTTTAATATGAAATAAGGTATTAGTTTTTCGGGGTATTGATGTTCTCCGAAATTATTTGAGCATCTGGTAATTATTACAGGCAAATTGTAGGTTTTAAAGTATGACAATGCAACTAAATCTGCTGCAGCTTTACTTGCAGCATAGGGATTGCTTGGTGAAAGTGGTGAATCTTCTTTGAAATAACCTTTTTCTATGCTTCCGTATACTTCATCTGTAGAAATTTGAATAAACTTTTTGATTTTATTGTTTTTTGCACAATTTAGCAGATTTAGCGTCCCTTGCGTATTTGTTTTTAAGAATATATCAGGTGTTTTGATTGCATTATCAACGTGTGATTCTGCAGCAAAATTTACAATAATATCGATATTACTTGCTATTTTATTGACCAAGTTTTCATCGCAAATATCCCCTTTTATAAAAGTATAATTTGGATTATTTTCTACGTCTTTAAGGTTTTTTAGATTTGCGCAGTAGGTTAGCAGATCTAAATTGGTTATTTTATAGTCGCTATACTTGTTTAAGATATATCGAATAAAACAAGAACCAATAAACCCTGCACCGCCTGTAACAAGTATTTTCAAAATTGCCTCATTTCAATTAATTTAATTTTAGCAAATAAAAAAGCCCTCTTGGGGCTTTAAAATTAGGAGGAAGTGGGATTCGAACCCACGGAACACTCGCATGTTCGACGGTTTTCAAGACCGCTCCGATCAACCACTCCGGCATTCCTCCGAAAGTTACTTTACTATACTAACAGAAACATTTTTTTAAGTAAAGAACTTTTTATTTTTATTTGCTTGTTGGTGAGTTGAGAGCTTTTACGACTTTGTCTGTTATGTCAACTCCGCCAAAGAATATAACTGTTTTTTCGACAACTGTATCTATTTTGTTTGCTATGGCTACTTGTTTGATTGCATTTTTTATCGCTGCATCAATTTCAGCTTCCTTTCTTTCTTTTAACTTAAGGTATGCTTCTTGTTTTTTTGCCAGTTCTCTTGCTGTGCTTTCTTCAAAGTTTTTGCGCTCTAGCGGAGTAGAAAGTTTTTTGTATTCTCTTTCTTTGTCTAGCCCATATCTTTGAATTTCAGCATATTTATCGGAAATTTCATTGCTTACTGTTTTGACTTTTGAATAATTGTCTACTATTTTGTCAAAATCCACTACTCCGATAACTTCTGCGTTTGCTGCGTTAATTAAAGTTAATGCGCTTAATGCGGCAAATGTACAAAATAATTTTTTCATACTTTCTCCTTCTTGTATAAAATAATTATATCATATTTATTTTTTTTAGTATAATCTTATCTGAAAGGGAGAATTATAAATTTAAATGAGTAGAGATTATCAAAAAAGAAGTCCGAAGGAATATAACAAGTTTAGAGGTATTTTGCAGTGGATTACATGTACTTTGGTATATGGTACTTATTTTAGAATTGCATATAATTTAAAAATTGAAGGCAGAGAAAATCTTCCTAAGAAAGGATTTTATATTGTTGCATCTAATCATACAAGTGCAATTGATCCTTTTTTAATTATTTATGCCGTTAAGAGGCACCTGGCATACATGGCAAAAGTTGAATTGTTTGATAATCCCTATGCAAGACCCTTTTTGAACTTGTTGGGTGCTTTTGCTGTTGATAGATCTAAGCTTTCAGTTTCTACAATAAAAACAGTTTTAGGTTTAAAGCAAACCGATTGGTGCCTTGGTATTTTTCCGCAAGGTACAAGAGAAACCGATGGCAATATGGATAATATAAACAAGGGTTTTGCCAGCTTTGCTAAAACCTTAAAGTGTGATATTTTACCAGTTGCTATTACCGGAATGACCAAGGATCAAAGAAAAATCTTTAGAAGTAAAATGAAAGTTAAAATAGGAAAACCCATACCATATAATGACAATATTGAAGAAATGATTTCTGTGTGGAGTAAAACAATAGTTGAATTATCGGAAGGGAAAAGATAAATGAATTTGAAAAATATGAATTTTGCACAAAGAAAAGCCGGTGATTTTAATATTTTAACAAGATTATATCAGTACTATGCTTTATATATTTTGTTTTTACCTTTTTTTGGAACTTTGTTTTATAAATTTCATATAAAATCAAATAAAAAACTTGAAAAAAAACCATACATTGTTGCTCCTAATCATATCTCATATATGGATGTCTTTATTGTCAATTATGCATTTGGAAGACCTTTGGCTTATATGGCTAAACAGGAATTATTTAAGACAGACACTTGGGGACAAAGATATATTACTAGAAACGTCCTAAGGTTAGGAGGGTTTGCTGTAAACAGGGAAAAAGTTAGTATTTCAACAATAAAATCTGCTAAAGAAGCCATAAAAGCTTGTTTTAATCTTTGTATTTTCCCTCAAGGCGGCATAAGGAAAAATAAAACTATTGAAAATATTAATGCAGGTTTCATTTATTTTGCAAAGACTAATAAGGTTGATATAGTCCCTGTTGCAGTTAGCGGGCTTGAAAGTTATAATTGGAAATTATTTAAAAAGCAAGATGTCTATGTTTCTGTTGGTGAACCTATCTCATACAAACTTACCGATGATGAAATTGTAAAAGAATGGGCAAAACAAATATCAGATTTAACCGGATACGAAAATAAAATGCTTTAATTTAAAGTAGCAAAAAAAATTTTTTATTGGTTTTATACTAATGGATAATTTTGATTTGTAAGGTTATATTTTGTTTATAAATAATGCGTATTCTACTGCAACAAAAGTTATAAATGTCATACAAAACCCAGCATTACCGGTTGGAACTTTGATTGAAGAGATTCCATGTGATATTGGTCGTTCTTATCAAGGCTATAAACGCGGCGGAATAATTGAAGGCGCAGAAAAGCTCAGAAAAGAAGTTATGGCAGCCGCTATTTGGCTTTTTGGCATGCCTGTTTTTAAATATTTGGGCGATAAATTCTGCGAGGGTGTTTTAAAACTTCCTATGAATATTGATTATTCTAATAATATGGAAGGTAACGATGCTATTTTAAATTCTATTAAATATCTTCGCGATGGCATAGAAAATGCTTCAACGCCTATTGTAGATGAATTAAGTTCGGTTAGCAAAAAAATAATTAAAAATTTGCAAAGCATGAGCGTGGAAGAAGCTGTAAAAAAAGTTACTACAGCTAAAAAAGTTACGTCTATTTCTGCATTGGTTCTAAATTGCGTAGCCATGGGTTTTATTCTTCCAAAATTTAATCAAATGCTGACTAGAAAAAAATTGGAAAAAATGAATAAAAATATGTCAGTTTTAAAACCCGATAGTTTTGAAGAATTTAGAAATAAGGTAAAATCAAGTAGCGAAAATAAGTCTTCAAAAATTTCTTTTACCGGCTTTTTTGATAGTCTAGCAGCAGATTTTAGAAATTTTGGTGCAGCAGGTGCTATAGCATATAATGTTGAAAATAATAATGTATTTAGGCTTCTTTCAACTGATGTTCCTATGACTTCCGGCAGGGTTATTACTTCAAGAACCAAATATGAAGGTTTTGAAAATTTATTTATGGACTTTGCCAGCGCATATTTTTATAATTTCTGCGCATCAAATGTTCAAAGTTTCTTGAGGAAAAAATTTGATGTACCAAATGTTAATCCCGCAAATATTGAAGATATTCTAAAACGTAATGAGGATGTTATAGATGCTGCAATTAAAGCAGTTTCTTCTGTTTCGAATGATGCAAAAGAAAAATTACGTTATTTGTTTGAAAATGATAAAGATTTTGTAGATGGTCTGTATCGTTCTGCTACATACGGTAAATATGGTAAAATAAACAGATTTGTTAAAAATTCTGATATAGCATCAATTGATGAGTCTATAATTCAATTCTTAAAGCAAGCAGGAGAAAAATGCTATACAAATGGCGTTTTTGATAAAGCTAAATTTAATAATTTATCTAAAAAAATAACTTCTCTTAATTCTAAATTCCTTGCAGGAGGTTTAGGGCTTGCAATATTCGGATTAGCCTTTTTTGTTCCCAAGTTAACATTTTGGATTACTAAAATGATGACCGGAAGAAACGAATTTACGGGCCTTGCAGATTATAGCGATTTAGAAAAAAAGAAATCAAATGTAAACAAAAATTAAAATAGTATATACTCATAAGCAATTGGCGTTTGAAAAAATACTTTAATTATACATAAGGTTAAAATGTGTTATTAATATTGGTAGTGGGTGTATATGAGTTTTTTAAAACGCTTTAGTAATATTGCGCAAAAAAATTCTAATATTAAAGATTGGGAAAATATTTCTAATTTTTCTGCAGCAAATGATTATCTTAAACAATCTGTTAGTATTGATGATGATTTAGCTCTTCGTTTTCCTGTGCGTTTTATTGCAAGATATATAAATGCTGATGTTATAAAAAATGCAATTTTAAAAAACCCAAACATACGTTATATCTTGGAATCAAACGGATTGACTCTTGAGTTTAATTTGCAAAATGCAACATCGATTATGATGTCTCATCTTATACCTACCGCTATTCGAGCTCAGAAGATTTATCTAAAAATGGGGCATAAAAAGTCTGAAATTAATTATTTAAGATTGACACAAGCTGCGCTATTACATGATATTGGAAAAGTTTTTATTCCGACAGAAATTTTGAATAAAAAAGGAAAACTATCTTTAAGAGAACGTTTAATTGTTGAGCTTCACAATAAATTAAGTTATGAAATTTTAAAAACCACAAATCTTCATCCAAGTGTTGCTAAGCTTGCTTTAGAACATCACGATTATGATAAAAATTTAAAAAGAAATGAAGAAAATCAGGCGCTTACAATTGCAGATATTTATTCTGCTTTGAGAGAAAAAAGATCATATAAAAAACCTATAAATGATATTGCTGCAAGAGCCATATTGTACGATATGGGTGCAAGCGGCAAACTCGATACAAGATACGTTAGCTACGTATAAAATTAACTAACCAACTAACCTATTAATAAAATTGCTTTTAAGTTAAAAGCAATTTTTTATTTTGTCTGACAAAAAAATTTTTTCAGGCGTTTTTTATATGTGCACTATATTAAAAAGGATTCTAAGATGAAAATTACAAGCATACAAAACAATTCATTTGGCACTAAACAATACCAAAGGCCTAAAAATCGAGTTGCGGAATACTATGATTGCACCAATAGTTCTCATAACTATGCTGTTCCAAGTAAAAGAGCCTCTAATAAAAATCGTGCTATTGGTTACTCTGCTGCCGCAGTAGCTTCCGGACTCGCTGCTATATTAGCTATATGGAATAGCGGCTATAACGCAGGATATAAGGCAAAAGTTGCTGAAACCATTCCTTATGTTGAATATCAGGATTTATCGGAATTATATCTTCCACAAGAAACTGCAACCGTAGTTCCAACTCTAGCTCCAACTATTACGCCTTCTGTAACATCTACGCCATACATTGAAGAACCGGTAAGTGATTATACAATACCTTCTTCTGTTGTTGATATTTCAAGTGGTACACAAGTATATGAAATTGATTTATCCAGTTCTCCTTATTTATATAGGGCAGAATTTGGTGTACCTTCTTATTTAATTGAAAAAGGAATCGATGAAGCTAAACTTGCTTCTGCGCAAAGAAATGTGGCAAGAATTTTTCAAGGTGGCGACTATATAATAATTTCTCCTAAAGAAGATACCACAATGGGAGTCATTAAGGATGTTTTTGGCATTATAGATGGCGTTGCAGGCGAGGATTCTGCAAATAAATTACAGCAAAGACAATTAATCGAAGGTTCAAACGGCAATTTGGATGATGCTATAATTCCAGCTGGTGATGCTATAAGAATTGAAAGATATACAACTGAACATGGTCATCAAATTGGTGCTTTTGAATATCATAAGAGTAATAAATCAAGAGATAAAATTGCGCAGACTATTTTAGATTACGCAAACTAATTAAAAAGCTCCCGATTGGGGAGCTTTTTAATTAGGAATGTTTTGTTGCGGGTGTATTTTTTTATTTTGTTTTTTTGTTATATATGGTACTTTCCATCCTTATTTCTCTTTTGGTGAATGAATTAAAGAAGAGATAAAAAGTTTAGAACAGCCTACACATTAACATTTATTTGCTTTCTATATCATTAATTTGTGCGCTAATTTTAGCTTTAATGATATTTTTAGTAAAAAAATTGTTCTTAAATTTAATTTAATCAGTAAATTTAATTCTTCTCTAAAAAAATGTAGCCCAAAATGTTTTTGAAAATATGATTAAATTTAAAATGCTTATCTTATAATTTTGGGTGTCATTATATTAATGTCCGTTGGTATTTTAATATATAATTCATATTCTTTGCCTAAATGCGATAGTAAGTATGTTGAAGAAACTGTATTTTCAATTTTTAAACAAAACGACAGAATATATGTTATAATGTTTTGTTACGCCAAATTATCATAGTTACAAAGACCGCAATAATAGCCTAGCTGAAAAGGTTGTGGCTATTTGCGATGGAAAAGCACAGGATGGAATGTACGGTGCTGGGTAAATAATGCGCAAATCTATTAAAAATATGTTGGATACCGCAGGTTGTAACACCTAAACTCGAGGGGTAATCTTGTAAATTTGTTGGTAAGAAAAACAGCCTTGTTTAATCGTAAAGAAGGCAATTGTTGGAAATGAGCTATCGGCTTTTACTTTTAATTACTACCTAGCAATAAACCGTTCTTTTGGATTGCGATTAAATGAGCCTTTAAAAATTTTTTGTTGTTATTGAAAACTAAAGAGCATGTAAATTTTTATTAAGTAAATATGCAGTTAATATCAAAATAGAAAACATTATATTTTTTATATAAGTATAACAATGTATTGAGGAGATTTATAATATGGAAGTTTCAAGTACATGTAATCAAACATACAAAAAAACAACTTCAAATACCATAAAAGCGGCTGCAATTGGTGCCGGTGCATTCGGTGCTTTTGGAGCTTTAAGCAATTATTCAGTACAGAAAGATATTGTTGAATTGGTTAAACGACATCCTGGATGTAGTTCAGTTAAACCATTAATTTTAAGTGATAACAAATTATTAAAAAAAGGTGCGGAATTTATTGAAAATTTATCTAAACAAATAACTGCATCAGGCAACAAAATTTTAAAATCAGAAATAGCAAAATATGGTCTAAAGTGTGCTGCTGAAGGTGCAGCAATAATAGGTGGCGTTGCTTTGTTAGTAAATCTTGCAAAAAATGCTATTGTATCTAAAAATACCGAAAATAAGTAATTTTTTAAATAAATACAAAAAGGCAGGATTTCCCCTTTCTTGTTTTTTGTCAGCCTTTATGTATATGTAAAAAATAATAAAGTGTGAAAGCTATTATAGGCCTGTAAATTAATAAAAATGCCGTTACAATTTTCTTATACGGTAGCTTATATTTGATTTTAACAATTTAATTATTTTGAAATGCTGACAAAATAAACGATAAATGATTCAAGCTTTATTTTAAAATGTGGTGGCAGGGATTAGGACTACCTTGCAAGCTTATGTAAGCTTGCAACAGGTTTGAATCCCATGAAAATTCCTTTATTAGGAACCTTTTTAAAATGGATATAAGGTGGGAATATGTTGCTGCTTCATGCATTGATAACTTCGCAAGATACGAAAAATATTCATAGAAGAAATACGTTGTTATGTGTAAATATATATTTATCTATACTTAATACACGTTTTGCAAATGTTGTGCTTTTATGAGGTCATCAGCTTGCGAATATTGATATAATTTAGAATAGGTTTCGTTAAATAATTCGGCTGACATATCATTATTGGTTAAACTATTTAATTTACGGTCTATATTTAATGCAAGTGAGCTATAATAGGTTACAATAATATCGCTCTTAATCGTAATATCTTTGAGTGTACATTGGTCTGAAAAAGCAATTACTGAATAGATAGGTGTTATATCGTTCACAATTTCTTTAATAGCTCTTATGTGTGCTGCATTTTGCATTATTGGATTATAAAATCTGTATTTATCCCCAACCTGCAAATTAATATGCAATACAACCGCCAAAAGTTTTCATAGAATCGTTCACGTTTATATTGTCAAAATAGACAACCGCTAAAACTCTTTTATAAATATCTAACCCTCTAAATTCAAAATATGTTTTATCTGCATTTTTATACAAATCCTTTAAATATTTTTTAGAATTCTTTCCTCCTAGTAAGATATCATCAATAGGTAGATTATTCAAATACGCCTGCTTATAAGCCCTATTGTTTGCATTTGTTTCATAACAATCAATCCCAATAAGACGAGCAGAAAATTCATTTTTATCGACCTTTAGAATAATTGTATCGCCATCAATAATTTTTACTAATTCAGTAGAAATTTTATTTTCAGAATTAGCAGGCAAATTCAATAAAATAAGAAAAAGAAATAATAGTTTAAATTTTATACCATTCATATATACATTTAACCATACGTTGTAAGATTAGATATTAATATATACAAAGAGCATAATATTGTCAAGTATAATGTAGGGTTAAATATTATGACAGTTGAAAGAAAATTAATGAGAAACGGAAATGGCTGGGCACTTAGCATAAATTCAACAATTCTTGGGTTGCTAGATGTAAACCCTGAAGTTGATATGGTTAAATACACAATCGAAAACGATAAATTAATAATTACTAAAGGTAGTAAAAAAGAAGAAAAATAAAAAAACCAAGGTAAATTTTAATCTGATTTTTCACCCTAAAATTGGCATAAAAAAAGCTCCTTTGCTAGGAGCTTTTTGAAATGGGGCAAGCAATGGTATAGAGTTAGAAAAATTATATGTTAATTTCGCTCAATTAACATTACACGAAGCAGAAC
>CALUWL010000060.1 GCA_944324445.1 Candidatus Gastranaerophilales bacterium
ATGTTAATTGATGCAAGCTGTAAAGGCGGCGTTATAAAAGAACAAGAGGCAGAAATGCTTCAAAATGTTTTTAAATTCTCTGAACTTAACGTATCACAAATTATGAAACCTAGAATGGAGATGGTTTGCATATCTGAAGATATTTCAATGGATGAATTAAATAAAGTCATTGTTGAAAATCAATTCACAAGATATCCTGTATATAAAGATGATTTAGATCATATTATTGGCTTTCTTCATATGAAAGATTTGTATTTGCCTATTATAAACAATCAAAAGGTAAAATTATCCGAAATTTTAAGAAAGCCTTTATATATACCCGAAACAATGTCTGTTGAAAAATTGAATATGGAATTTCAGAAAAAACATTCGCAAATGGCAATTGTGGTGGATGAATTTGGCGGAACAAGCGGTTTAATTACCCATGAAGATGTTTTAGAAGAAATTTTCGGTGAAGTGCAAGATGAATTTGATGATGAAGATAACGATTTAATTAAAAAAATAAATGATAAAGAATATGAAGTCTTGGGAAAAACAAGAACAGATGAGTTTGAAGATTACTTTGAAATCGAATTAAAAGAAGATGAAAGCGTTAACACTATAAGCGGGTATTTTGTTAAAATATTTGGTAAAATGGCTGCAATAAATGATGAAATAGAAGATGAAAATTTTATTTATAAAGTTGCTGAAGCTGAAAGTACGAAAATTTTAAAATTAAAGGTAATCAGAAAATAAGAAATTTGGATTATACTTCTATCTAATTAAAATAGCAATATATAGTAAATATTATTAACAAATGAAAATAAAAATTTTATTTGTTATTTTTGCAATTTTAATTATTCCTGAAGTTTTGGCAAATAATATTTACGTTAATACTTTTGATGAGCTTTTGCTTTCGGGTACATCAAGCGTATCGGGTGATACGGTTGTGATAACAGATGATTTATTTTCGGATAATTCAATAGGTAACAGTTTTTCTGCAAAGGATTTAACTTTTCAAGGCGGAAATTATAGTATAGACGGAAATGAGAATTTTGGCGGCTTTGTTTTAAACGAAGGAAGTAATTTCGATAGTTTAAAAATTATAAATTGTAAAGGGCAATATTACAGTAATTATAATTCATATTATGCCGGAGCGATTTTTAATATGAACGGAACAGCCGAAATTAATAATTCAGCCTTTAGTGGAAATTATGTTAATGCGCAAGGAAGCAATTTCGCTGTTGCAGGGGCAGTGTATAATTTGAACAGCGGCACAATAAATATAGATTCTTCTCTTTTTAGTGATAATTATGCATACGGTGCAAGCGCAGAAGGGGGTGCAATCGGAAATGGAGCAGGTTCAAATACTATTAATATAGCGGATTCTGTTTTTGATAATAACTATACATTGGGCTCCGGCTTGTCTTATGGTGGTGCGATATATAATTCAAATGGTGCCACATTGAATATTTCAGATAGTCTTTTTAACAATAATTATTCAATTACTGATAGCAGTGATGTTTATTTATACGGCGGAAGCATATATAACACAGGTAATTTAAATATAGAAAACAGTTATTTTTTAAATAATCACATAATAGGAAACGACCGCTCTTTTTCTTATGGCGGGGCAATACACAATAACGGCATTTTAAATATTACTGATAGTGTCTTTAAAGATAATTATATAAGCTCAGACGTAGATTCTTCCGGTGGTGCAATATATAATTATATAAACGGAAATGTTACAATTGCAAATTCAACATTTTCTGGTAATTATTTGGACGCTCAAAATACCAGAGGCGGTGCAATCGGAAATGAAGGCGTTCTTACTATTATAAATTCAACATTTAACGATAATAAGGATTCCGGTGGAATTAATGATATTTTTAGTATTAACACGATAAATTTTGACGGGGATGGTACTACAAATATTTATGACGGTATAAGAGGAAGCGGTGAAATATATAAAAATGATGACGGCATATTGAATCTCGGCGGCAACAATTCGAATTATACGGGTAATTTTTCAATAAATGCAGGTACAGTCAACCTTTTGAGCGACAGCAGTTATTTTAACGCTAAAATGACTAATTTTGCAAACGGAATAAATTTTAATATGCAAAATGGGCAAATAAATGATATAAATTTTGGTATTTTGACTTTATCGGGGCAATCAAATGTTTATCCTGATGTCGATTTTAATACTGATACAATGGATACAATAAATGCTGCACATTTGACAGAAACAGGCAATATTTATGTTCCAAATTTTTCTTTAATCGGAGTTCCGAAGGCAAGTTTTATTTCTATGCCTTTTGCTGATTCTATATTAAAAAATTCTGTTGAATATAAAACAAGTATTATACAAACTCCTATTTATAATTATTTAGCATCTTATAATTCTTCAAACGGTTATTTTGATTTTACAAGGGAAGGTTTTAGCGCAGGAATATTAGCATCAGGTGTTGCTACACAATTGGCGGGATATCTTAATCAGGTTGATATTTTTAATAATGTGTTTTCAAATTTGGATATGGTAATGGTTTTGGATAACAAGAGAAAAATAGCTTTTGATTATTATAACAAGCAGGCAAATATCGGACAAAATCAATTTTTATCTTCGGTAATAAATATACCCGAACAAAACAGGGGAATCTGGTTTAGACCTTATACAAGTTTTGAAAGTGTACCTTTAAAAAATGGACCTGATGTTTCTAATGTTGCGTATGGAAGTATATTTGGCGGCGAGAGCGGTTTGTTAAATTTAAAAAGAGGTTGGAAATATTTATATGGCGGTTATGGCGGATATAGCGGTTCACATCAGGCTTATGACGGAATAGGAATATATAATAACGGTGGATTTATAGGTGCTATAACGGCATTTTACAGAAAAAATTTCTTTTCATTGTGGGCTTTAAATGTCGGTGCAAATGGTGCAAGGGCGCATATAAACTTTGGGTTAGATGATTTTAGTATTTTGAGTGCCGGTATAGCTCAAAAAACAGGATTTAATATTCCTTTATCGGAAAATAAATTTATAATTCAACCAAATATTATGACATCTTATACTTTTGTTAATACATTTGATTTTAATACATCATCGGATGTTTCAATTGATTCTGAACCTTTAAATGCTCTACATATTGAACCTCAGATAAAATTTATAGGAAATTTTAAGGATTTATTTCAGCCTTATGCTGCTATTTCCCTGGCTTGGAATATTTTAGATAAAACAAAATTTCAAGCTGATGATGTTTATCTTCCTGAATTATCCATAAAACCTTATGTGAGATACGGTGTAGGTGTTCAAAAACGTCTGGGGGATTATTTTTTAGGTTTTATTCAAGCTTATATAACAAACGGCGGAAGAAACGGAATTGGAATTCAGCTTGGGTTAAGGTGGTCAATAGGTAAAATTAAAGAAACGAACAGGTCAATAGGGCAAAATAATGTTATAAAATTGAAAAAGACAGAAATAGAAATAAATAATATTAAACCTCTTTAAATATCTTTTAAAATTTGTAAATATCAGTTGTTCTTTTTGTTGTAAATTTTTTTTATTGTAAATATAATACTTTTAATTGTAAGCTGTATTTGCATAGGGTTGATATATGAAAATTTCAAGAGTTTTTCTAAATAATTATAATAAAAATATTTCGCACAATAATACAAATAATAAACCTGCTTTTGGGCGTTATGGAGATAAAAATGCACAAGTTGAGATGGAAGCTTCCATGATGTATTATTACGAAAGAAAACACGATTTTGATACGATTGAATATATAAAAAATTTGAGGGAAGTTCCGTTTTGTAATATCTGGACAAGGCCGACAGGACAGATAGGAGTTTGGTTTGATACAGCTTATTTAAGACAATTTAAGGCGCAAGACTCAAGTAATGCACATAGGGGTTTAACTTTGGCGGATGATCCCATGTTGCGCAAATTTGAAGATGATAAAAATTTGGATGTCCCTAAAAATGCACACAGATTTGCTCTTCGTATGTACAATTATTCAAAAGTTATAAAAGGCGAAAAAAACGTAGATGAAATTTTATCCAATTTTCCCATTATTTATTATTAATTAATATTTGATAACATCTTGGATTTTTTTGGCAATTTTTATTTTTAGGTGATTTTTAATATTTGGATTACCTAAATAAGATTGTCAGTATGCAGATTAAATTAAGTGATTTCAACAAAAGGAGTTTTAAAGGCGCAAAGATGCCTTCAGTTGACAATCTTAAAAATATTGACAGATTTATAAATCACAGTAAAGATAGTTTTACAAATAAGCTTTTTAATTCTATAAGAAATAGTTCTCCAAATAATGCCAAAGTTTATCAAGGTGTTAAATATATAAAAGATTTTTCTTTTCCAAAGAAAGTATTAAATGCGACAAGAAGCTTTGCCAGTGTTTTTGTTGGTCCGATTGATTGGTTTGCTAAAAAGTTTCCAAAAACAGGGTTGAATAATTCTAAATTTCTTCAAAAATATAGAAATTCACTCAAATTGGAAAATGAAATAAATGCAATGCAAGGATTATATTCAACAGTAACAGAAAAAATTGACAAAATATTAAAAGATTCTCATTTAAAAACAAGCGTGGCTGCAGATTTTAATAAGATGGAAGAGATAATTAATCTGGAGCTTCAAAAAAAATTAAACGCAAAAATGGCAACAAATGTTGCAAATTATGATACAAAACAAGAAAGATTGACAGCTCGTTTGGTATCCGGTTTTACTGCAGCTTTATTTTTGGGAAATGATTTTTATAATAAAGCGATTCAAAAGGGTAAAACAAAAGAAGAAGCAAAAGAAGAGCAGTTTATAAAACAAAAACAAGAATTTAGAGAAAATATATGCGAAGGTGTTGCTCAATTTGCTTTGCTTGCTTGTTTTTCTAAATGGGTTAATAAAAATGTTTGGGTACCTGCTATTTTAGGGGCTGCAATAAGTTTTGTTTCAAGAATTATTTCAAGAAAAACCACAAATATGCCTATTTTTAGGGTAAAAGTTCCCGAACAATCGGCAAACAATATGCTTTCTATGCAAGATTATATGAAAAAGACGAAAACCGGAAATGATAAAGAATTATTGATTAACAAAAAAGAAACTAAAAAAGAACCTGTTTTAAGCTTAAAAAATATTTTTAAGTTTTGTCTGGTATCTTGTGGTGTGTGTTTTCTTTTAAAATTGGGAAAAGAAAATATATCATTAGGAGAAAACATTACAGGCTGGATAAAAAAAGTAAATGATAAATTAGACCATTATTTCTATAAAGATGTAGTTGCAACAAAAAGCAGCTTAGAGGATTTAGTTAAAATTTTGGATAATAATGGAGAAAAATCTATAGCTGAACACATTAAAAATAAGGTTTTAAGTTCTTCTTCGGATAAAATTAATTTGGGTACCGATTATAAGACAGTTGAAATTTTCGGAACGGAATTAAGGACAAAAGGTCTTTTTTCTGTTCTAACTTCTCCAATAAGGTTTGTAAAAGAAACATTTACTTATCCTTATAAAATTGTAAAGAAATTAGCTAAGGCACTTATTAAGAAAAAAGATGCAGTCGAGGTGCCTGATGATAAAGTTGAAAAAATTAAAGATATTTACGATATTAAAAATATATATAACAGATTTGTTGAATTTAAAGAAAAATACGGTGATGATAAGGCAAAATTAAATAAAGAATTTGGTGATTATTTATATAATTTAAGAATTCTTTCAAATAACAATATTTCATCATCTTCGACGGATAATTCTAAAATTGCCGTTTTAGCTCAGACTTTGGGTACTTTAACAGGCATATGGTTTAATATGAATGACGAATTCAATTCGTCCGTAAGAAACGGCAGTACAAAACAAGAAGCTGAAAAAGATGCAAGACTAAGGGGAATAAATAAATTTTTCAGGATGTCTGTACAGGTAATAATTTCGGGTGCTCTAAATTCAATATTTGTAAAACAATATAATAATTCAATTGCAAAAGCAGGTTTGGTTGTTGCTTTAAGTACAATGTTAACGGATTCTGCTTCAAGGGTTTTGACCGGTATGCCTACTAAAAAAATGACAAAAGAAGAATTGGAACAATACCGAGAAAATCATAAAAAAGGCTTTATGTCCTGGTATTATAAATTGATTGATAAACTTGCTTCATAGTTTCTATTTGGGTTAGAATAATTTAGTTATTAAGAAAGCAAAAAAGTGTCTGAAAAACAGAATTATATAATATCTTTAACATCATATCCAAATAGGATTAATACTGCTCAGTATGCAATTTATTCTCTTTTAAATCAGACAAAAAGACCTGATACGGTGGTATTATATCTTTCTTTTGAAGAATTTCCTCAAAAAGAAGGCAGTTTGCCTTATGAAATATTGCGCTTAAAAGAATACGGGTTAACTATTAGATTTACAAAAAATTTAAAAAGCTATAAAAAATTAATTCCTGCTTTAATTGAATACCCTGATAGCATTATTATAACCGCCGATGATGATATTTTTTATCCTTTTGATTGGTTTGAAAAGCTGTATAACGAACATCAAAAAGATAAAGAAAACATACTTTGCCACAGGGCTCATAGAATAACATTCAAAAACAAAAATGAAGTTAATTTATATAAAGATTGGAAAAAGCTTGTTGTTAATAAAAAAGCTTCTTATTTGAATTTTTGTACAACAGGCGGCGGGGTTTTATATCCTGTCGGTTGTTTTTATAAAGATGTTTTAAGAGAAGATATTTTTATGAAGCTTGCGCCAAATGCTGATGATATATGGTTTTGGGCAATGGCAGTTTTAAATAATAGAAAAATTAAAGTTATAAAAAAACCGTATTCAAAAATTGATAAAAACGAATTGTTTAAAAATATACAAATGCAATCCGAAGGATTATATAAACAAAATATTGTTTTGAATGATATACAGTTAAAAAATGTTTTTGAATATTATCCTGAATTAAATAAAAAAATTAAAAGTTTATCAGGTATAATATTTTAAAAAGGTTGAATAATGGAAAAGATTAAATGAAGATTTGTGTTATAGGAACAGGTTATGTCGGGCTTGTAGTTGGAGCGTGTCTTTCTGAAATCGGACATAGCGTTATTTGCTGTGATAAAGATGAAAATAAGATTTTGAATTTGCAAAAAGGAATTATTCCTATATTTGAACCCAAGCTTGAAGGGTTGATTAAAAATAATGTCTTAAAAAAACGACTTGATTTTACAACAGATATTGAGCAATCTGTAAAAAATTCTAAAGTTTGTTTTGTGGCAGTCGGCACTCCAAAAGGTGAAAATGGCGATTGTGATTTGAATTATGTCATGGAGGTTGTTGATAAGATTGCAGGTTTAATTAATGAATATAAGGTCATTGTTAATAAATCAACAGTGCCTGTGGGAACTGTTGAAAAAATAAAAGAGATTATAAAATCAAAAGTTGATGTTGATTTTGATGTTGTATCGAACCCTGAATTTTTAAGGCAGGGGTGTGCTGTTAAAGATTTCATGCAGCCTGATAGAATAGTAATTGGGGCTGATTCAAATAGAGCAATAGAAGTTATGAAAGAAATTTATGCTCCTATTTTAGAAAAAACAAATAATCTTTTTGTAACGGATATAAAAACAGCAGAGATGATTAAATATGTTTCTAATTCTTTTTTGGCGACAAAAATTTCTTTTATGAATGAAGTAGCTAATTTTTGTGAAAAAATAGGCGCAAATATCCATGATGTAAGATTAGGCATTTCATTAGATAAAAGGATAGGCGATAAATTTTTATTTTCGGGAGTAGGATACGGCGGAAGCTGTTTTCCAAAAGATGTTAGGGCAATAATTAATACAGCTGAAAAATACGGATGCGATATGAAGATAATTTCTGCAGCTGAAAAAGTTAATAATAAACAAAAAGAACTTTTTGTAAAAAAAATTATAGATAAATTTGAAGGTAATATAAAAGATAAAACTTTTGCCGTATGGGGTTTATCTTATAAACCCGATACAAATGATATGAGAGAAGCACCTTCTATTGGAATAATAAATTTATTGCTCGAAAATGGTTCAAAAATAAAGGTGTTTGATCCTAAGGCGATGGATATTGCAAGAGAGATTTTTAAAGAGGATATAATATATTGCAAAAATAGTAGTAAAGCTCTTGAAGGAGCAGATGCACTCATTTTAATTACGGAATGGGCTGAATTTAAAAATCCTGATTTTTCTAAAATCAAAAAATTACTCAAAAATCCGATAATTTTTGACGGAAGAAATCAATATAATAAAGAAGAACTTTTAAAACTCGGTTTTGATTATATCGGAGTAGGCATATAAAGCTTAGTAATTCATTAATTCAAATTCGTAAAAAATTGGTTCTAATTCTTCAGGATTCGCTGATTTAATTGTATCGTATGTTATATTTGAAATTTTCAAGGCATTTTCAATGATTTCAGGGTCAACTTTTATTTTTCCTTGATATACGTATTCTATAGGTCGATTTTCGTTGAAAAAATCCTGTGCGCAAGAAATTTTGTAACCTTTGGTTAGATTTTTTGGAAAATCGGATTTATGCTTAAAGGCTCCGCCTGATTCTGCATGAACCATGCATAAATTTCTGTATTCACGTGAATTTATATATCTGCAAACGTCATCTTGCGGACGTATTTTAATTTTATTTACTTTTAAATTTTTCGTTGGAATTTTTATTAAAACGAGTTCATCATCTGATTTAATTGCTTGCAATAATAATGATACGGCAATGGATGGTGCTGTATTATCATAAGAATGAGTTTTCCAGTTTGTTTGAAAATCTTTCATATCAAACATAAAAACGCCGTCTATTATATCTTCCGAAGGTATTATCTCGCCTGTTTTTATGATGTTTTTGAAGTTATTTTTATTGGTTAAATGATATAGATATTCAGGAATTTGAACTTCGTTTTGATTGTTTGGCTGCACTACTTTTGAAGAGCTTTTTACAAAAACATCATTTTTGCTTTTTCCTCTAAAAATTGGAAAACCTTGTTTTTTATAATTGGGAGTTGTTGTGTTTATATTTAAAAAATGAATGTTCATATTTTAAATAAAACGTATGCCAATTAAAAATTGTCATTATGATTATTCCCTTAGGTTTTGAATATTGCAATTAATTGTTTTTTCATTTATTATTGTTTGTAGATAAATGGGCGGTTAGCGCAGCTGGTAGCGCATCACATTGACATTGTGGGGGTCGCTGGTTCGAGTCCAGTACTGCCCATTTTTTATTTTTCTAATTTTATTTCTTTTTTTAATTCATCTAAAAATTCATCACGATATAAAAAACCAAGATGAGCGCCATTGCTGAATAATGTTAGTTTGTTATCGCAATATCTTTTGAGTTCTGATAGCTGTTTTTTATTTACCAAATAATCGTCTAAGCTGTGAAAAATCCTATAATTATCTGAATTTATAAGATAATTTGATATGGAGCTTAGACTGGTTAATGTTTTTAACTCTTCATAAGGGCAATTTATTAAAATGTATTTTTTAATGTAATCATCAAAATTTAAGTTGTAAATTAAGTTGTAAAAATCTTTTCTGTTAAAATTGGGGTTATTTTCTAATTCGGTTGCATAAGTTAAATCAGATAGTTTTTGATGAAATACGAAAGCGCTTATGAGTTTTCCTTCATAAGGGCTGAAAGGAAGCGTGTTTGGAATGATACCGCTGTTTTTTGTTTCTT
>CALUWL010000061.1 GCA_944324445.1 Candidatus Gastranaerophilales bacterium
CCGATTGACATAGCAGCACCGTTTTGTTCTTTTACTGCTGATAAATAACCGAAATACAACCATTGGATAGCTTCTTTAGCACTTTGAGCCGGTTTTGAAATATCAAAACCATAAGTTGCGCCTAATTGTTTCATTTCTTCAAGAGCTCTGATTTGCTCCATAATTTCTTCTTTTAATTGAATTTTTTCAGGAGTCATCTCGCCATCTAATGATGCGTGTTGTTCTTTTTTATCTTCAATTAATCTATCAATACCATATAGAGCAACACGTCTATAGTCGCCAATTATACGACCACGACCGTAAGCATCAGGAAGACCTGTTAAAATAGCAGCATGACGAGCTTTTCTCATTTCAGGAGTATAAGCATCGAATACACCTTGGTTATGAGTTTTTCTGTATTTTGTAAAAATCTCTACAACTTCAGGGTCAACTTCATAACCATAAGATTTGCAAGATGTTTCAGCCATTCTGATACCGCCAAATGGTTGAAGTGAACGTTTTAAAGGTTTATCTGTTTGAAGACCCACAATTTGTTCCAGGTCTTTATCAATATAGCCTGCGCCATGAGATACAATTGTTGAAACAATTTTTGTATCCATATCAAGAACGCCGCCATTTTCTCTTTCTTGTTTAAATAAATCGCAGCATTCTTGCCATAATTTCTTAGTAGCTTCAGTTGGACCAGCTAAGAAACTGGAATCACCATCATAAGGTGTATAATTCTTTTGAATAAAATCGCGAACATTAATCTCTGTTTGCCATTTGCCAGGTTTAAAATTCATCATTTTCTCCTTTTTTAACTTTCACTTTACTTAAAATTATATCACAAAAAATTTATGTAAAGTTTTATAAAAAATCTTTATCTAATCTTTATAAAACAGCATTATTTTTTGTAATAATTAAATTTCAGTGATAGTATTATAATTCGTTATGAAAAAATTTTTTATTTTATTCTTAATAATATGTTCAATTCAAACTGCAAAAGCAGAAATTGCCAAAATTACCGCACAAGAAGCAGTTGAAATTGCTATGGATAATAATCTAGAACTTCAAGCAAAGAAAAAAGACATTGAAATTAAATATCAAGAAATAAAAATTGCAAATGAACTTAAAAATCCTCAATTCCAATCAAATTTTCTTATGGGAAAGGTAACCAGGGGAAATTCAAGCCAATTTGGCGGATATTTACCTATTGAACTTTTCAAAAGAAAACCGAGAAAAGATATTGCAATTGCTCAATTAAACAAATCACAAGAGGAAATCTCTGCTTTTGAGCATCAATTAAAAATCAAGGTAATGAAAGCATATTTCGATGTTTTATATGCCAAATCAGTTTTAAAAGTCTATGAAGACAGAGAACAACTCTTTAATAAAATGCAAAATATCACCGAAACCAAGATAAAAGACAAAAACTACGAAGCAGAACTTTTGCAATCAGATATTAAACACAGAAAACAACTTGTTTTTATAAACAGTGCTAAATCAAGTCTGCTTGTAGCACAACTAAATTTAAACGATGTTTTGAACATTAAAGACAATTCAAAAATGTATGATACAACTGAAAACAGTTTATTTGATGAAAATTTGGACATCTTAGATATTACTGTTCCAAGTTATGAAACAATAGAACAAATGGCCTTAAAATACAGTCATTCCCTAAAAATTGCAGACAACGACATTGATATTGCGCAAAAAGATTTAATTATTCAACAACATAAAGTAATTCCAGATATAGCTATAGCAGGCGGAACAGCATATCAAACAGCTCACCAAACAAAAGGAGAGGCACTGCCCGGCGCTTTTGTAGGCGCGTATGTTGATATACCAATTTTAAACCAATATAAGCCTGATATAAATAAAGCTAAAGAAGTAATTGAAAAAACTAAAATAAATAAAGACTCCTATGAATGTCATCTTAAAATGGCGCTAAAAAAGGATTATAATGAATTTAAATACGCAAAAGAAAATATGGAACACTATAAAACAATTTTAAATGACGCTTATGGCATGCTAAAAATATACGAAAACAAATACAAAAAGAATGAGGCAACTCTTTTAAACGTCATTCAAGTTGAAAACGAGTACAAAAGCATTGTAGGGGATTACCTTGCAGCTATGAATCTTTTCTTCTCATCATACCTCGATTTAATGGAAAACGTAGGACACGATATATTATTGGATGACGATGCCCTATAGCTAAATCTTTATTTAATCTTTATAAATTAAATAATAAAATCGTGCTAATATAAAATAATCAAGGAAGAAAATGAGGAGAAAAAAATGAAAATTCCTATTATTAATTCAAAAAGACAATATGAGACAATAGCACAAAAAGCAGAGGCTGCCGTCTTGGATGTTATGAGAAGCGGCTCTTATATTTTAGGTGCTAACAACAAAGAATTCGAAAAAGAAATATGTGATTATCTGGATGTTAAACACGCTGTAACCCTGAATTCAGGAACCGATGCGCTTCATCTTGCACTTAGAGCACTTGATATAGGCGAAGGTGATGAAGTAATATCAACAGCTTTTACATTTGTTGCAACCTCAGAATCAATCGGAATAGTCGGCGCTAAACCTGTTTTTGTTGATATCGATCCTGATACATTCAATATCGATGCAGCAAAAATCGAAGCTGCAATAACTCCAAAAACAAAAGCAATAATCCCTGTTCATCTATATGGCCAACCTTGCGATATGGATGTTATTATTGATATTGCAAAAAGACACAATCTTTTTGTTATAGAAGACGCTTGCCAAGCAATAGGTGCTGAATACAAAGGCAAAAAAGTCGGTACAATTGGCGATATAGGATGTTTCAGCTTTTATCCAACTAAAAACTTAGGAACAATGGGAGATGGCGGACTATTAACAACCAATTCTCAATATATTAAAGATAGAGTTGTAGCTCTAAGAAACCATGGCGGTGCTATTCGCTATCATCATGATGAAATAGGCGTTAATTCAAGACTGGATGAAATCCAAGCAGCAATTTTAAGAGTTAAATTACCTTATGTTGATTCTTGGAACAAAGCAAGAAGAGAACATGCTGCATATTATAATGAATTATTCTCAAAATGCGATTTAATTGAAACACCAAAAGAACTTGATAATACGTATTGCGTATACCATCAATACACCGTTAAAATTCCAAATCGCGACAAAGTTCATCAAATGCTTGCAGATAAAGGTATCGGAGCTATGATATACTATCCTATTCCTCTACACTTACAAAAAGTTCATGCTAAATATAACTTTAAAGAAGGAATGCTCCCTATAACCGAAAAAAATACAAAACTAGTTCTATCACTTCCAATGTTTGCAGAAATCACTAAAGAAGAGCAGCAAGAAGTTGCAAAAACATTGATAGAATGCGTTGAAAAAGCAAACTCGGCAGTTGCTGTATAAAAAATAAAACATAAAAAATGCTCTCCATAATCCGGAGAGCATTTTTTATACTTAATTTAACTATTCTTCTTCAATGGTATCTAATATATTATTTTTGATTACTTCTACACTATCATCATTGAAGAAAGTGTTGTTATCAAGATGAACTTTTTTTCCATCTTTTGTTACAACAAAAACAGTAGGAAATCCTTGCACTTTATATTCTTCCATATATTTATGGTTATTTTGATCTTCGCAATTAACATAAGCTATTGCAAAATTTGATTTAATTTTTCTATCTTTCGTTACTTTATCAAATGTTTTGATAAATCTTTGACAGAAACCGCACCAATCAGTATAGAAAAATACTACCATAGGTTTTTTGGTTGCTATCGCCTTATCAAGGCTTCTTCCTTTATCATACTGTTTTGAAATAACAACAGGACCCGCTTGAGAAGCTCCCGAACCGCCTTTAAAAGATAAAACTGATAAAGTTAATGCTGAAATTGAAAGCAATAATGAAATTATAACCATTACCATAAGAATGGTAAATTTGCATTTTTGTTCAACTTTTTCTTCGTTTTGATTTTCTTGTGCCATTTTAAAACTCCTTTTTTTAATTATCTTAACCTATATCATAAATTCTAAATTTTTAAAAGACTTAAATTTATATATTTTTTCCGCAGCATTTTTTATATTTTAACCCGGATCCGCAGGGACATAAATCATTTCTTCCAACTTGATTTTCTTTTTTATCTTCTTTTTTTTCTTCAATACCAAGCATTGCAGAAAACAATTCCGAATTAAAAAGTACCGTAACAGGAGAAAATACACCTGAATCAATATAAGAAGCTTTTGTATTAAATAAAAGTTCTTCCAAATTATCAAATTTTGTACCCAAAGCTTCATTTACAACGTCAAAAAACTTTTCATATTTCTCGCAAGCATATTTTATAACGCTCGGCGGAATTTTATCACTCGTTAAAAATTCTTTTACGCAATCGAATTTGCCTTCAATATTTTCTTCAAAACATTTAAAAAACGTTTTTAAAAAAGGAACTATATACAAACCTCTTTTTTTATCCATCCAAAGTGCAACATCATAAATTTCCTTATGTGAAGCAAACCCGCCTGTTGCATTCTGTAAAAATGTATCATCATCACAATTAAATTCATCTATTTTTATGTATCTTAATTGTTCAACATCTTCAATTAACGAGCTATAATCTTCTTTTTTTCCTGACAGGCGATAATTATTAAAAAATTCAATTAAATTATCTACCTTTTTATTTGTAGTAACCACAAATTGGGCCGAAAAACATTCATCAAATTTTTGATTAAACTCTGCAACACTTTTTTCAAGCAGAACTTTTTTTTCATCATTTTTAAAATATGCAGTTCTTGGGTTTTGAAGCATATATTTTATAGCAGTCGTTGTTGCCTTATACACGTCAAATTCTGAAATTACATCATAAATTTCAAGAATATATTGCACTCTATTTAACTCTAATATTCTTGCTTGAATATAATCAAACTTACCTATTTGTTTTAAATGTTCCATTTTAACCATCGGGATTATTGTTAAATTAACATTAGAAGTTAAACATGTAACATCAAACGCGTTAGATAGAATTTTATTTACCTTAAATACGGAACAAAAAGAATTCAAAAGAGCATCTATAACTTCATCATAGGTTTTATTATTTCTTCTATAATATTCTAAAACTCTCAGGCCGTTTTGCATTTTCATATCCAAAACGTATTGAATGATTACATTATTAAATTCTTTTTCTGATTCTATTTCGATTCCGTTTATCTCAAGATATTGTTGAAAATCCTCAGATAAAACTTTATCATTTGCAACAAAATCCAAAATGTTCTCTATTGTTTTTCCTATTATATTCAAACTATCCACTACAGACATCTATTTTCCCCTTTTTATATAAATCAAATACTCCGTATTTTTACTTTTTGCGCCTTGTATAGGACTTTCAATCAATCCTAAAACCTCAAAACCCAAGCCGATACAGAAATTTTTAATATCTTCTATAATTTTCATCCTTGTTTTTTCGTCTTTTACCACTCCGCCCTTATCAACTTCATCTTTTCCTGCTTCAAATTGCGGTTTAATCAATAAAACGCACTCAGAATTTTCACAAATCAAATTCTTACAGTTTTCAAGAACTTTTTTTATCGAAATAAAAGATAAATCCATACTCATAAAAGTAGGAAGCTCAACCTGTTCAGCGTTTTTACCGTACACATCTTCAAAAGTGCAATTTTTAACGTTTATTTTTTCAATTGATTTAACTCTTTTATCGTTTCTTAATTTCCAAGCAAGTTGGTTATATCCGCAATCAAGCGCATAAACAAATTTAGCACCGTTTTGAAGCATACAATCGGAAAATCCGCCTGTTGAAGCCCCCATATCAATACAAATTCTATCTTTTAAATCAATTTTAAATTCTTTGATTGCATGTTCTAACTTCAATCCGCCCCTTGAAACGTAAGGAATAGAATCAATTTCAATCAAAGCAGGTTTCTTAGGATTAAATAAAACGTCCTCATCAAACATAGTGCCCGATTTTGTTACAATTTCACCGTTTATTCTGACATTGTGCGCCAAAATATTAGCGCTTGCCGCACTTTTAGTTTCAAAAAAACCATGTTCAAAAAGTATTAAATCGAGTCTTTTCTTAGTCATTTTACTATTCTTGAGAAAGGTATCTTTCTTCTTGCAAGGCAACTCCCATAATATTACTTGATAAAAGAGCAGCTTTTTTAATCGGCCCTATCGGTTCAAATTCAACCATCTTTATTTCAGTTGAATTAATCAAAGCTTTCAAGTCATCATAAACTTTTTGAGCATTATCAAAATATAAAACCATAGGATTACTTACATCACGACAAAAAACCAAAACCGCCATTCTTGTCTTTATTGTTCCTTGAATTTGCTGCTGCGACATCTATTTATCCTCCAAATTAAAAAACTCACGTGCATTTTTAGTTGTTTGAAATACAACACTATCATAAGGTATATTTTTAATTTTAGCAATTTCTTTTGCAACAAAACCGATATATTTAGGGGAATTTTCTTCACCTCTAAAAGGATGCGGCGCTAAATACGGGCAATCCGTTTCAAGCATCAAATCTGAAATATCAATTTCGGCAGCCACTTCTTTAATTGTTTTAGCATTTTTAAAAGTTACAACGCCGCCTATTGCTATTTTATAACCTAAACCAACACATTGCTTCATAAATTCAACCGAACCGGAAAAACAATGTAGTAAAGCCTTTTCAACTTTCTCTGATTTTAAAATTTCAAGAGTATCAAAATGTGCATCCCTATCATGCACCACAATCGGCAAATTCAGCATTTTAGCAATTTCAATTTGATTTATAAAACAATGTTTTTGAATATCTTTATTTTCTTTTGTATAGTGGTAATCAAGCCCGATTTCACCAATTCCTACAACTTTTTTATCCTTAGCAAGATTTATTATTTTTTTTGCCGTACTATCGCTGAATTTTTCACAATCTTCAGGATGAACACCCAAAAGCGCATAAGTTTTTTCATACTTATGACACAGTTCAAGAATATAATCAAAATCATTTTCACAAGCTGAAGGAATTATTATCTCCTCAACCCCGGCTGCCCTCGCTTCAAGCATACCCTCGTCAGGGTTTTTTAACATATTAATATGTGCGTGTGTATCTATAATCATAATTTAAGTCTATCAAAAAAATAATTTTTAAATGTAAAGAAACTATTTACTATTTTATAAAAAATCAATCATTAGTTGACAAAATAATTTATATGTAAACTATCAATTTATTTTATACATTTAAAAATCGGGTTCTAATAGAACCCGATTTAATTTAAGCTAAAATATCAAGTTTTAAACCATCACGAGTCAAAGAACGAACTTCGTTACAGTTGATATTTAACTTTTCCCCTCTGCTTGCATAATTCATTGAATTTTTGTAAGTTACTTGGGGATTTAAGGCAATGGGATTTGAAACCATTGTCTTACCTGCGATTGCTTTAAGCGGTTGAATCATATTGCCTCCCTTGCTTAAAAAGCACACACTTACCACATGGTAGTATAACACAATATTGATAAAACAAATACATAATTTTTTTTGCTCAAAATATAAATTTTTTATATTATAATTTTCCTATGAAAGAAAAAGTTATTGCAATAATCGGACGCCCTAATGTCGGAAAGTCCACACTGGTAAACAGAATAGCAGGAAAAAGATTTTCTATTGTTGATGATAAGCCAAATATCACAAGAGATAGAATCTATATCGACGCAAAATGGCAAGATAAAAAATTTATTTTAATCGATACAGGCGGGATAGTCGAAGGAAACGACGATGAATTTGTCAAAAATATCAACGCACAAGTTAATCTTGCAGTTGAAGAAGCAGATACAATTCTTTTCGTTGTTGATGCTAAATCAGGTTTAAACCCTTACGATTACGATATTGCAAACAAATTAAGACAAACAAAAAAAGAAGTTTTGCTTGTTGTAAATAAAGTGGATTCCAAAGCGCAAAATGATTTAGCTAATGAATTTTGGGCATTGGGCTTTGATAATATGTATCTTTTGAGCGCACTGCATGGCGATTGCGGCGTTGGGGATCTTTTGGATATCATCACAAAAGATATTGAAATTGAAGAAGAAAAAGAAGAAGAGGATAAACCCCTAAAAATCGCAATAGTAGGAAAACCGAACGCAGGAAAAAGCTCAATTTTAAACAATCTTCTAAAAAAAGAAAGAGCAATTGTAAGCAATGTATCAGGCACAACAAGAGATAGCATAGATGAAGAAATAATATTTGAAGATAAAATCTTTAGACTTATTGATACTGCAGGCATAAGAAAAAAATCTAAAGTAGACTACGGGGTTGAAATGTTTGCGGTAGATAGAGCCATAAGAGCAATCAGAGAATGCGATGTAGCACTTTTGGTTATTGATTCAAGCGAAGGTTTATCGGATCAAGATAAAAAAATTGCTTCAATATGCGAAGAAGCAGGCTGCGGGCTAATTTTAGCTTTCAACAAATGGGATTTAATTAAAAATGTTCAAACTCATAAATTCGAAGAGGAAATCGAAAAAGAAGCTCCTTTCTTGAATTATGCTCAAAAAATCTTTATTTCAGCTAAAACAGGGCAAAGGCTTGAACAAATCTTTAAAATGGCAACAGAAGTTCAAAAAGAACGCGAAAAAAGAATTTCAACAGGACTTTTAAACAAGGTAATAAATGAAGCATTCAGTCTAAATCCTCCAACATCAATAAAAGGTAAGCTTTTAAAAATCTATTATTCAACTCAAGCAAAAATAAATCCACCCACTTTTGTAATTTTTATTAATAACAAAGATTTAATTCAAGACCACTACAAAAGGTATATAAATAAGAAACTTAGGGAAAATTTCGGTTTTAAGGGAGTTCCCATAGTTGTTTCATACAGACAAAAAGGAGATAAATAGTGAGTTTAGCTTTATATATTTTAATTTTTTCAATAATAGCATATCTAATCGGTTCAATTCCGACGGGATATCTTATTGTAAAAGCTAAAACAGGAGATGACATAAGAAAAATCGGCTCCGGCTCAACCGGCGCAACCAATGTCAAAAGAGTTTTAGGTAAAAAATGGTTTTTTATAGTTATGATACTTGATGCAATCAAAGGAGCATTCCCTGTTGTTTTAGGTAAAATTGCAGCAAATTATGCCAATGATAAAATCGGAATTATAGCTGTTATTTGTGCAATCTTTGTTATCATAGGACATTCAAAACCTGTTTTTCTACAATTTAAGGGAGGAAAATCAGTTGCTTCGGGTGTCGGGACAATCCTTGCTCTAAATCCCCTTGTCGGTCTTTCAATAGCGCTTATCTGGGGGGTTATAACATATATTTCAAAATATGTTTCCTTGGGTTCAATTATAGCTTTGATTTTATCGCCGATTTTAATGTATTTATTCAAAAACCCTCTCTGCTATATTATATATTGCGCTATTGCAGCAATTTATATAGTCTATTTACACAGAGAAAATATTAAACGACTCATAAAAGGAGAGGAAAACAAGGTTAGATAAATCGCATTACAACCTGTTTTAAAGTTGCAATACAATTTAGCCCATGTTCTTAATTTTGGACATCAATTTATTAAATATATTTTTATAAAATTCAATAGAAAAATAGTAGCCGATTTTACCAAAGGTATTAGGGAACTTTTGAG
>CALUWL010000062.1 GCA_944324445.1 Candidatus Gastranaerophilales bacterium
TCCTGCCTGCGTGCTTCACACACCTATGCCCTCACCTTCGCTTGCTAAGCTTTCGCTAAGCTCGCTCGGCTCGGGTACGGTTTCGCACTTGGCACGAGCTCAACGCTCCTGCCTGCGTGCTTCACACACCTATGCCCTCACCTTCGCTTGCTAAGCTTTCGCTAAGCTCGCTCGGCTCGGGTAAAAAAAAGGGGTTAAACATTTTGTTTAACCCACTTGTATTGCCATCACCAGTTAGATTCTTGTATACTAAACTAAACTTAAAGCTATTGAAGGTGCTTGGTTTGCTTGAGCTAACAGAGATGTTGATACTTGTTGAAGTATTTGTTGTTGAACAAAATCTGAAGCTTCAGAAGCAATATCAGCATCTGTTATGATTGATTTTGCGCTTGATAAGTTTTCAAATTGAGTTGTTAAAGTATCAAGTGCTGATTCTAAACGGTTTTGAGCTGAACCAATTAATGATTTTCTGCTTGTTACGTTATCAATACCGGTATCAAGGTTTTCAATTGCTGTTTTAAATGTTGCAGCTGACATTGTTGTTAAATCAAAATCGGCAACACCTGTTAATTCTTCAAATTGAACACTTTCAAATACAGCATTTGAAACTGAAATTGTGTTGTCATCATCAGCGTTTGCGCCAACTTGGAAAGTAACACCTTTTGCTTGTAAATCTGTATCTTCAAATAAACTTAATTGCGAATATTTAGAAGAAGTTGATACACGGTCAATTTCAGCTATACGTTCAGCTACTTCATCTTGCATTGCTTGAATTTCTTCTGCTGAATAAGTGCCGTTTTTTGCTTGTAGAGTCAAATCACGAATTCTTGATAAGTTTTCTTGAACAACATCTAAGTTACCTTCAGCTGTTGATAACATTGCATTACCGTTTTGAACGTTCTTTTGAGCAATTTCATTACCGTTTAATTGAACTTGCATACGAGCAGAAATTACGGTACCTGCGGCATCATCTTTTGCAGAGTTAACTTTTAAACCCGTTGACATTCTCTCCATTGAGGTTGCCATGCTATTTGTAGCGTTAGTTAAGCAATTTTGGATTTTAATTGAATCCACATTTGTGTTAATAATAACAGCCATTTTAATACTCCTTTATTTTTTAAACCGCTACAATTCATGTTGGGGAAACATAAAAATTGTCATCCTTGCGGTTCATATCCTTATTACATTGTTACTATATAATTTTTTTGGGAGTATTAGAATTAAAAATAAGTATAGATTTTTTTATACCAAAGTTGTATATAAAAAAACTCCGCCGTAGCGGAGTTTTTATTTTATGCTATTTCTTCTCGGTGCTTTGTTGGAAGCTGAACAATTTCTGCCTGAGCACCCTGCTGCTTTTTTTCAACCATTTCCTTTGTTACGGTGAATTCTTTAATGTCTTCTTTTGATGGAACTTCATACATAATATCCAGCATTATTTCCTCAACAATAGAGCGCAGAGCGCGAGCCCCGGTTTTTCTTTTTAGAGCTTCTTTTGCAATAAGCTCAATAGCATCATCTTCAAATTTAAGTTCTACTCCATCCATACCCATTAGACATGCATATTGTTTTACAATAGCATTTTTGGGTTTTGTTAGAATCATTTTTAATGTTTCTTCATCCAAAGGATCCAATACTGTGTAAACCGGGATTCTACCGATGAATTCAGGAATTAAACCAAATTTTAATAAGTCATCCGGTTGTAGTTTCTTTAAGATTTTAGCGCTTTCGCGTTCTTTTTCTTCCGCTGTCATTGATGCTGAACCGAAACCAATGCTTGAAGTTGTTCCTGCTCGTCTTTCAACGATTTTTTCTAAACCAACAAATGCCCCTCCGACAATAAAGAGAATGTTATTTGTATTAATTTGGATAAACTCTTGATGAGGATGTTTTCTGCCACCTTGCGGCGGAACGTTTGCAATTGTCCCTTCAATCATTTTTAACAATGCTTGTTGGACGCCTTCACCGGATACATCTCTTGTTATTGATGGATTTTCCGATTTTCTTGCAATTTTATCAATTTCATCAATGTATATTATGCCTCGTTCAGCTTTTTTAACATCATAATCTGCGCTTTGATATAGTCTTAGTAATATATTTTCAACGTCATCGCCGACATATCCTGCCTCAGTTAACGTTGTAGCATCAGCTACTGCAAAAGGCACATTCAACATTTTAGCTAAAGTTTGAGCTAAAAGGGTTTTACCTGAACCTGTTGGTCCTACAAGCAAAATATTGCTTTTTTGGATTTCGATATCTGATTCATTTTGTTCCATGTTGTGTGCAATTCTTTTGTAGTGGTTATAAACTGCAACTGATAGAACTTTTTTAGCGTCATCCTGTCCTACAATATGTTGATCAAGATAAGCTTTAATTTCATGTGGTTTTGGAATAGATTCGATTGCAACTTCTTGTTGATCTTCTTTTTCTTCTTGTTTGAAATTAAAAAGTTCTTCATCTAATATTTCATTGCATAATTCAATACATTCATCGCAAATGCAAACATCAGGACCAGCAATTAGTTTTTTTACTTGATCTTGTGTTTTTCCGCAAAATGAACATTTTAAATTTGGATCTGTCGGTTTAGCCATGTATGCTTTTCCTTTTTATTTATTATCTTCCAAAGTTATTACTTTATCTATCATGCCGTATTCAACCGCTTCATCGGCCGTCATGATATAATCACGGTCGGTATCTTTTTCAATCTTTTTAAGAGGTTGACCTGTGTTTGAAGCAAGGATTGAATTCAGTGATTTTTTAATTCTTAAGATTTCATTAGCTTGGATTTCTATATCGGTTGCTTGACCTTGCGCGCCGCCTAAAGGTTGGTGAATCAATACTCTTGAATGCGGCAGTGCTAAGCGTTTTCCTTTAGCGCCTGATGATAATAAAAATGCACCCATAGAAGCAGCCTGACCCAAACAAATTGTTGAAACATCCGCTCTTATATGCTGCATAGTATCATATATCGCAAATCCTGCAGTTACAGAACCTCCTGGAGAATTGATATATAACATAATATCTTTTTCGGAATTTTCGCTATCTAAAAGCAGCATTTGAGCTACTATTAAATTTGCAACCATATCATCAATAGGAGTTCCTAAGAATATAATTCTTTCTCTTAAAAGTCTTGAGAATATATCAAAAGATCTTTCACCTCTTGATGATTGTTCTATAACTACAGGTACGAAACTCATCTAATTTTATCCTTTCAATTGACTTATTTAGCTATAAACGTATTATTGTTGAGTAAAAATTCATTTACTTTGTTTGCTGTGATTTGTTGAGAAATAGCAGCAAAAGCATTTGGATTTTTTCTCAATTCTTCAAATAATTGAACAGGAGCCATTCCATACATTGCCGCCATTTGATTAATGTGTTCCATTATATCTTTTTGTTCAATTTTTAATTCTGCTTCAGAAGCTATTTTTTCAACTATTAAAGAATTTTTAATTCTTTTTTCCGCTTCTTCTCTGAAACGTTTTTCAACATTTTCTTTGCCTTCAGCTTCTACAAGCTTATCAAAATTTTGTCCTTGTTGAATAGCTTGATGTCTTGCTTCTTCCATTATTGCTTGATATTCTCTATCCAGCATTGTGTCTTGAATTTTTATTTCGGTATTAGCTAAAACATTTTCAAAAATAGCATCGGATTTAATTCTTTCGTTTTGATTTTTGGCCATAGTTTCAAGATATTTTTTGATATCTTCTTTTAGGGCTTCAAGGCTGTCTTTTCCTGCTTTTTTAGCTAATTCATCATTTAATTCCGGTAAAGTTCTTTCTTTAACTTCGTGGAGTTTTATTTTAAATTGTGCAGGCGCACCTTTTAATTTATCTTCGTGGTAATCTTCAGGGAATTTAACATCAATTACAAATTCATCTCCTGCGCTGTGTCCGACTAGACCTTCAGCAAATCCCGGAATAAAGTTTGAATTAGATAAATCGAGTGAATAGTTTTTAGCATCACCATGTTCGATTTTTTCTTCGCCAACTTTACCTATGTATCCTTCAAAATCAAATACAACAGTATCTTTATCAGTTGAGGCTCTATCTACTTTTTCAAGTTTTGAAAATCTTTTTTGTGTCATTTCAAGCTCTTTATCCAGAGCATCATCAGGATTTTTAAATTCTTCATATTTAACTTCTACGTCTTTATATTTGCCGATTTTAACTTCAGGTTTTAATTCAACAGTTGCTTTTACTTTTAAATCTGAACCTAATTCAAAATCAACATTTTCAATTGTTGGACGAAAAGCAATGTTTAATTTATTTTCATCAACAACTTTTTGAAATTCCATTGGAAAAAGTCTGTCAATAACTTCAGCTTTAATTCTTTCAGCTCCAACGTATTTTTCTACAACGTTGTTTGGAGCTTTTCCTTTTCTAAAACCTGCAATATTAACATTTTGACCGTATGCTTTAAGGGTTCTCTCATAAGCTTCTTTAGCAACGGATGATTCAATTGTCATATCTATTGTTGCAATATTTTTTTCATCAATTTTAACTGTATTTGTCATGGCACCTCTCAATTATAATATTTTACGTATAATATAGTATAAATCAAAAATAAAAATCATGGTCAATATAGAGTATATTTATGTTTGTTTTTGTCAAAAACTTAATATTTCTTAAATTTCAACCTTTAAAACAAACTTGTTCTTTTTGTAATTAATTAATCCTTCGGATTTTAATTTAGATAATTCAAAAGACATTGCAGAACGGTCTATATTAAGATAATCCGCTAATTCTTGTCTGTTGAAAGGTATTTCAAAAATATTTGACTTATGTTTTTGACCTTCGTTTGAAAGATAGGTTAAAAGTTTATCTCTGATTGTTTTTTGGGATATATTTTCTATTTTTTCAATAAGTTCAATATTTTCTTTGGATAAAATTTTAAACAAGTTGCTTATAAGTACGCTATGGTGCATACAAGCATTTTGGCACATTGTTGAACATTTATCATAATTCAAAATTAAAATTAGAGCATGTCCTACACACAGTGCATTTATATTAGCCTCTACATTTTTTGATGCAACAAGAGATAAACCTATGTTGTTATTTGCGTATAATTTTTGAATTATTATTCTTCTTCCCCAATAGGTTTCTTTTTCGATATTAACTTCGCCGTCTAATATAAGATATATCTTTGATATTGTTTCGCCTTGACGGATTATCATGTCTCCATCTTCATATTTTTTAACATATCCGCCAAAACATTTCAGCATTCTTTCAAGTTCTTCATCTGTTATTCCGCAGAAAAGCGGGGAATTTTTAATCTTGGAATAATATTTTTCCATAAAATTTTCCTTTTTGTTGTAATTACAACAGAAATGTTGTTAAAACTAGTGTATACTAAAATCATAAAATTGAAAAGGAGAAAATATGGCTAAATATGTTTGCAACGTTTGCGGCTACGTATATGATGAAGACTTGGGCGATGATGATAATAATATAAAAGCAGGCACAAAATTTGAGGATTTACCTTCTGATTGGGTTTGTCCATTGTGTTCAGTCGGTAAAGATGAATTTAGTAAAGAATAATTGATTGGAGATAAATATTATGACTACTCAACAAGAAGAAAATTTAATTAATTTACTTGATGGCTACGTTGAAAAAGGCGGACACCATTTAAACGTTAACGTATTTAATCGTGAAACATTACTTGATGCTCAAGCTCATCCTGAAAAATATCCTCAATTAACAGTTAGAGTTTCAGGATATGCAGTTAATTTTATTAAATTAACAAAAGAACAACAAGATGATGTTATTTCAAGAACTTTCCACTCTCAATTAGGTGCTTAAAAATAGTTACTTAACTGACATAAATTGCGTTCATATTTTATAAAAGACAGGTAAAATTCCTGTCTTTTAATATTTATATATGATTTTTTAAAACAAATAAATTTGCTACAATTTTAAAAAAAGGAGAAAAATATGGTAATAATTGTTTCAGCAGTTGTATTAATTTTACTTTTTATTATAGTAGGTGCTATTTATAACAAATTTGTTGTTTTAAGAAATTATATTCAAGAAGCTTTTTCTACTATGGATGTATATCTTAAAAAACGTTGGGATTTAATTCCAAATTTGATGGAAACTATAAAAGGTTATATGGCACATGAAAAAGAAACTTTGGAAAAAATTACGGCTTTAAGAAATTTGAATTATTCCATGTTAAAAAATAAACAAAAAATGGATGTAAATAGAGAGCTTTCTGTTGGATTATCTTCAATTTTTGCAACAGCAGAAAATTACCCTGAATTAAAGGCTAATGAGCATTTTACAAATTTAATGAATGAATTATCTAATATTGAAGATGAAATTGCAAATTCAAGAAAATATTATAACGGTACTGTAAGAGAGTATAATACTTGCATTCAAATGTTTCCTTTGTGTATATTTGCTGCTTTATTTAATTTTAGAGAAGAACAAATGTTTGAAGCAGATATTACTGAAAGACAAAATGTAAAGGTACAGTTTTAATGAAAAAATTATTGTTAGGTTTTTTACTGGTTATTGCATTTGCAAGCCCATGTTTTGCTGAAAAATTTTATATAGAAAATTATGATGTAAGGATTAACGTTTCTCCTTCTAACATAATGAGTATAGAAGAAATAATTGATACAGATTTTACGCGCAGCGCTCACGGTATATTTAGAAGTATTCCGGCTGTAAATTATGTACAAAGACAAGATGGGACAAGTTATAAAAATACTGCTCGTATACAAAATGTCAGGATAAATTCATCTTATTCGCGTTCAAGAGAAGGTGATAATTTTGTATTTAAAATTGGGGATAAATCAAGAACCGTAATCGGGCATAAAAGGTATGTAATAAAATATAATTACATTTTAAGTGAAAACGCAAAAAAACAAAATGAATTTTATTTTAACGTTATCGGAAATGACTGGAACACTAATATTAATAAAGTTAATTTTGAAATAAATTTACCTAAAGATTTTGATAAAGAAAAAGTTGGTATTTCAATAGGTA
Organism: Candidatus Gastranaerophilales bacterium; assembly: GCA_944324445.1. GTDB lineage: Bacteria > Cyanobacteriota > Vampirovibrionia > Gastranaerophilales > Gastranaerophilaceae > RUG14156. The sequence goes on from CALUWL010000062.1 coordinate 6,994, forward strand.
AATATGGTGTTGCAGGTTTTAAGGATAGAGCCGTTTTTAATGTTTATGATAAAACAATCACCGGTTCAACTACTAAAATGTTAGCTCCGCATGAAGGTATTACGGTTAGAGTTGAACTTCCTGATAATTATTTTGAAAAAAGTTCTTTATCTTTAACATCATTTAACTGTATGTTTATAGCGGTTCTTTTAGCTATTTTATCTTTAGCTGTTTGGGCGTTTTTCGGAAAAGATAATCCCACTATTCCAATTGTTAGTTTCGCTCCGCCAAAAGGGTTTGATGCGCCAAAGACAAGTACTGTTTTTAATGAAAATGCAGGTGATGATATTTTGCCTGTTTTAATTCTTGATCTTGCAAGCAAAGGCTATATAAAAATAGAGGAGCAAAAAGGAATTTTGCCTTTTGATATAAATTATAATATCTATAAAATTAAAGAATACGATAAAGATAATTTTGAAATACGTGAAATATTTAATGCAATGTTTGGCCCATTTAATAAAACCTCGACAAAAGATTTAGCTGAGTCAAGAAAATTTTCATTGGCTGTTATGCGCTATAAAGAATATTTAAATCGCTTTAAAAATCAAATTTATGAAAAAGATTCAATAAGTATTAAAAATACAGCTATTCCTTTTTTAGCTACTGTTTTATCGCTTGGAAATCTTTTATTTGTGTGCAATAGTTATGATTTTATTTTAATTTTTAATGTTTGTTCGTTATTTATGGCGTTAGCATTTATATTTTTTATATCTGCTTTTACTTGTTTTAATAAGGTTTCTAATGTTGTTAAAAGAATTTCGTCAATGTTTACAAGTTTAATCATGAGCATTGTATTCTTTACTTTAATGACAATTCAAACGGGATATAATGTTGCAGATGATCCTGTTGCGTTTTTAATATGTTTAATTGGATTTTGTATATCTTTTGTATGTTTAAAAGAAATGCCTAAAAAAAGCCCTGCAGGGCAGAAAATCTTGGGTCAAATACTTGGGTTTAAGAAATTTTTAGAAACTGTTGAAAAACACAAGCTTGAATTGATAATGAAAAAGAAACCAAATTATTGTTATAGTGTAATTCCTTATGCTTTTGCGTTGAATATAGGCGGAGATTGGATTAATAAAATTCAATCTATGACAGTTCGCCCTACTTGGTTTGTAGGCGAATACAATGAGAGAAATTTAAGACATTTTAATAATAATTTTTATCATGCTGTTCATCCGACTAAAACCGGTTCAACATCAAGCTTAGGCGGCGGCGGTTTTTCAGGTGGCGGCTCCGGCGGTGGCGGCGGGGGTTCTTGGTAAAAATATTTAAAAATATTTTAAAAATATTTAAAAAATAACTCTAAACAATTGTTTAGAGTTATTTTATATATTTCCAAGCTTATACGTTAGCAGTTTCAGTTTGTTTTACAACATTTTCAAGAGCTTCCAGAGCATCTGCAGGAAGTTTATCTAATCCTGCTTTTTCAGTTTCTCTTGATTTAACGAAGTTGATTCTATCTAACATACGAGCTTTGAATTGTTCTGCGTATTCTTTGTTGCTGAATGAAGCATCAAATCCTTCGATATCCATAATTTCGATGTCTGTGAAGTTTTCCCATTTGTGGAATTTAGCTTCACCTGAAACGATAGCTTCGATAATACCAAGTGTGTGAGCAGGTTTAACTTTTGTGCCCATGAATTCACCTGTATTTAAGATGTAGCAATCAACGCCATCTTCAATTAGTTGTTTAAATCTTTCATAATCCATTGCAAGAGGATAAACTCTAAATGGGTTTGCGTAAGGTTCAACAACTAATGCGTTAGGATCAACACCTTTAGCTAATCTTTCAGCTGAAGAACGTTTTGTAGCTAAAGTTGCACCCATAGCAGAGCCTAATGATGCTCCTGATAGTTTTAATACAGGAGGAATTGTAGGATCTTTCATTAACCAGAAAATAGCATTAATAGGTTGATCGATTCTATCAACTCTGTTTGGCGACCAAAGTTTAGATTTAACAGCACGTCCGTTGCCGTTTCTGATATCTTCTGTAACTGAAACAACTTTGCCGTCAGCTAATTGAATAGCACCTGCATTTTGTTGAGTTAAGATATATTTGTTATCTTCACATCCGATAGGATAATCGGCAGTCTTATCAAAATAAGCCGGTTCAAGTGCAATTGTATATTTATCATGAACATTAATAATAAATGCGTCATCATGAAGAACTGTTATATCATATTTTCCACCGTGTTTAGCGTGTGTAATTGTTGATTTACCTGAACCTGATAAACCAAATACAGCTACTTGGAAAGACTCGTTATTTGCAAGATTATAACGTTTCATACCGCCATGGCAAGAAGCATAACCGTTTCTTGCTGCAGCACCCCACGCAAGAGTCAATGTACCTTTTTTATGTTCTCCGAAATATCTCATACCCAATATTGCAGCACAGTTATGA
>CALUWL010000063.1 GCA_944324445.1 Candidatus Gastranaerophilales bacterium
TACGCCATAAAAGTGGCTTGAATTTTACGAAAACCTGCGCACACTTCACTTGTACGGCTCATTCTTCGCCTACAATTTAGGCAACAACGTCCACTATTCAAAAATGTTACAAGAATAACAAATTCCGGACGATTTACAAGAGATTTTATACCGGATCATTATATACAATCGCTCCATATTTATTATCGAGGGGAAAGCGGAGCTGTTAATAAACTTGGAAATCTTATGATGAAATTTCGTCCAGATTTTATAGAAAAATCAAATCAAACAAGAGAATTATGCAAAAATGGAGACTATCAACAAGCAATATTATTAGTATGTCCTTCAGCAAGAATAGGAAATGACGGAAAAATAAATATAGATGATAATTTTGATATGTGCTTTAATTATAAGCTTTATTGGAATAAGCAAAAGGACGAATTGCAAAGTTACAACTTTCACAAGAAGATGCAATAAGTGTTCTTGCTTATCATAAATTGTGCTGGGAAACCTCAGGAACACAAGAATGGAAACGGGCTCTTGCGGATGCAAAAGTAATTATGGAAAAATATGAACACTTTGGGCTTAAAGCTATTGAAGATAATGAATTAAAACAAAGACTTGCAGAGTGGGAGACAAAATGGGTAAATCAATAATTAAAAATAAGCTCCAAAACAAATAATTTTAGTTTTAGAGCTTATTTGATTTTCATATTTTTATAGTCTAACAGCTTTTACATAAACATCAGTAACAGTATATGCCGTTTTAGTCGTGCCGACAAGAACTTGAGCTTCATCACCTTTCATTAGTAAAAATAAAGGACAAATCAAAACACTTAATACAATTGATAACACCATGCTGTCATCAGGTTTTGCAGAAACCGAACCCGACAAAGGAACATAGGTTCCATCGACTGCAGTAGTGTGAAAATCGCTAACAGTAACTTCTCCCGAACGACCTATTAAGCCTTTTGATTTTGCAAACGATATCTGAGCGCTAACAGGTGTTCCTGATTTAATTAAAATATTGCCAAGGCTATCTTTTATATCGCTTACAACAGAAAAATTAACCTCTCCGCCATTTACTACATCTTTTGTTGAAATTGTTTCGCTGCAACGAATAACAATTGGAGTATGAGCAGAAATTTTTGTTCTTCCAACCGAAGAAGATGCTACTTTCATGGAAGGATAAACATATTTTCCGGTAATATCATCAGTGTTTTTTAAAAATTCATATAGCGTTTCTTCATTTGAATTTGCTATACTTACAGACGGAGCTAAAAAAACAAAACAAAAAACAAACATCAAAAAAGAAGCTATAAATCTTTCAAACCTCACTATTCTTTCCTCCTTTTTAAACTAAAAAATATATTAATAACACTTACAGTAATTATCCCAATAAATATTCCGACTATAAACCTCGTAATATTCCCCGTGTTGCATCCTGCTATAAAATTAAGAAATAAATCTATCATAGAAACAAAAGCAAAAAACAATAAAAATCTATTTTTGACTTTAAATTTATTTAAAAATGCAAACAAACTGCATATCAATGTTGAAAAATAAACACCATAACACCTGCAGCATAATGGAATCGGATAACCTAAAAGCCAAAAACTTCTATCAGGCTGCTGGTGGCAAGAATACATATATAAACTTGTTAACTTAGCAGAAATATCGTATTGTCCCAATTTTGCCATAACAGGTGATAGCGTACTTCCTAAAACAAAAAAAGCACTATAGAAAAATAAAAGTATAAAAAATAATTTTTTTAGATAAAATTTCATAGTGTTTTCAACAACTAAATAAACATATTTTTAAAATCATATTATGAATTAAATCTAAACACAAATGTTTTTAATTACATTGCAACAAAAACAAAATAAAATTTACAATTAGTTCAAAATTATTGATTGGTCGGCTTGTAAGCGCATGGGATGTTTTCTTCTTCAAGGAATTTAATACCCCACTTGTTTAGTTTGATTATTGCGGGTATCAGAGCTTTACCTCGTTCAGTCAGTGAATATTCTGTTTTTGGCGGAACAACCGGATATAGTTTTCGCTTAATTATGCCGTCAGATTCCAATTCTTTTAATTGTTGTATTAACATTTTCGGAGTGGCATTAGGGATTAACCTTTGAAGCTCGCTATACCTTAAAACTTTATCTATAAGATGTCCAATTATAACACCTTTATATTTACCACCAATTATTTCCATGGTAACTTCCATAGGGCATCTGTAACATTGTTGTTTTCTATTTGTCATAAATAATAAGCGATACTTACTTTTTAGTAAATATTACACAAAAAAGTATATACTTGTCAAAAAGAAACAATATTATAAAATATTCAATAAAAGGAGGATAAAATGAAAATAACCCAAATAAGAAATGCTACAATTAAAATAGAAATTAACGGTGTAAAATTTTTAGTTGACCCTTGGTTGATGCCGAAAAATTATATGGAAGGCTTTAGCTCGGCAGTAAATTCAAATATACGCCAACCAAGAGTTGAGCTGCCTTTTGATATTAAAAAAATAGTTGATACTGATGTTGTAATTATAACTCATATACACCCTGATCATTGGGATGAATATGCAGAAAATGCAATTGCAAAAGATACAAAAATATTTGTGCAATCAGATATTGATAAAACATATATTTTATCAAAAGGTTTTACAAATGTTGAGATTTTATCAGACAAAGGAACTAAATACAATAATATTACATTATATAAAACAAAAACCCAGCACGGTAAAAGAGAAATACTGGAGCCGTTATGCAAATCGATTGGAATGCCCTATGATGCTATGGGTATTGTTTTTAAAGCTGAGAATGAAAAAACACTATATGTTGCTGGAGATACAATATGGTGCAAAGAAGTACAAGTAGCACTAAACAAATATAATCCCGATATAATCATCTTGAATGCTTGCGCTGCAACAGTTTTAAACGGCGAACGATTAATTATGAATATAGAAGATGTTGAACAAGTAGTTAAACATTGTCCAAATTCAACAATAATAGCAAGCCATATGGATGCTGTCAGCCATCTGACCTTAACAAGAAAAGATTTAAAAGAATATCGAGATAAAAAAAATGTAATAAATTTACTTATTCCTAAAGACGGAGAAACACTTAACTTTAACAAATAAAATATTTTAACAAACTAAAAAACCACTCATTTTGAGTGGTTTTTTAGTTTGGGCCCGGAGAGACTCGAACTCTCACACCGAAGGCACTAGATCCTAAATCTAGCGCGTCTACCAATTTCGCCACAGGCCCATTGATTTCTATTTAATTTTCAATTCTTTATGAGTATCTGTGGCGAAGCAACCGCTTTCGCTTTTGCTCGGGGTGGTACGGTCTACGCACTTGGCACAAGCTCAACGCTTCTGCCTTCGTGCTTCGCACACCTTTGCCCTCGCCTTCGCTCATTAAGCTTTCGCTAAATTCGCTCGGCTTGGGTCCACAGGCCCATTGATTTCTATTTAATTTTCAAAATAACAAATCAGCTTACTTATAATACAATAAGCACAACTTAACGTCAAGGTCTTAGTTTCTCTCCCAATATTTATCCAACCACTTAGTTGGTTTAACGTATCTGAAACCACCTTTTCCCATAAAACCACGATAAGCTTGCTCAGGAGTAGGACGACCATGGAAAATTATAATTTTAGCATCCACAGGATCTTTAGCCTCCATAAAGAAATTCAAAGGAAAAGGTCTTAGGCAATTCCTTTTAAATGAAACACACCAACTTTTATCCCAATATTTTAAAATTCCCTTATCATTCATTTGATGAGATAAGAAAGCCTGCTCGTTTTTATATCTTTTTCTTATATCTTTTCCTTCTTTATAAAAATTTTCAATAATATCTTTATGTTTCTTTACATTAAACTTAAACACAGAAGAATTACCTATAATATCATCAGGAAAATCCCAATCCTTAATTATGTAAAACTCTCCTTCTTTTCTAAAAAAGCAATCAATATTATCGCGAATTACAATATCTAAATCTAAAAACAAAGCTTCGCCTTCTAAATCAGCCAATTTGTCGGTAAATAGACCCAATTTTCTCCATGCTTTTTCAGGCAAACCCTCATCATTTAATTCCGGCAAAGGTCTAATTTCAACGCCTTCAACTATTCCTTCCGGTTTATCCGTAAAGCAAACAAAACGATGTTCAAGAGTCAAATTCTTTTCAACCATTTTGTATAAGCTATTTACATATTCAGCGCCGAATTTATCGCCCCATTTAATACAAATAACATTTCTTTCCATAAATACCTCTATTTACCTATCTGACGCATTGTAGGAAATGCAATTACATCACGAATAGAAGGAGAATTAGTTAAAAGCATTACCAATCTATCTATTCCCATACCCATGCCGCCTGTTGGAGGCATTCCGTATTCAAGCGCGTTAATAAAATCTTCATCGATTTCCATCGCTTCTTCATCTCCGTTAGCTTTAGCCAACGCCTGAGCTTCAAAACGTTGACGTTGATCAATAGGATCAGATAACTCAGAAAATGCATTTGCTATTTCCCATCCGTTAACTCTTGTTTCAAATCGTTCAGTTAATCTGTCGTTATCTCTATGGACTTTTGCTAATGGTGAAATTTCGCGAGGATAATCTATTATATGAACTGGCTGAATTAAACCAGGTTCAATTTTTTCTTCAAATACAGCTTCAACAATTTGACCCCAATTAGCATTTTCATCAGGATAAACACCAATGCTTTTAGCTAATTCAAGAGCTTCGGATGCTGTATAAACTTGCAAGAAATCAATTCCGGTTGCATCTTTAATAGAACCAAGCATTGTTTTTCTATCCCAAGGCGGAGTTAAATCAATTTCATGTTCTCCGTATTGAATTTTTGTTGTTCCTAAAACCTCTTGTGCAACATATGCTACCATATTTTCAGTTAATGTCATCATATCGTTATAGTCAGCATACGCTTGATATAATTCAATCATTGTAAATTCAGGATTATGACGAGTGTCTATGCCTTCATTTCTGAAACATTTACCGATTTCAAATACGCGCTCGGATACACCACCCACTATAAGCCTTTTTAAATACAATTCAAGCGCAATTCTTAACGTTAAATCCATTTCAAGCGCATTGTGATGAGTAAAAAACGGACGAGCATTAGCGCCGGATGCCGTTGTCTGCAATGTCGGGGTTTCTACTTCCATAAACCCATCTTTTGCTAAAAATTCTCTTATTTTCTGAATTATCAAACTTCTTTTTTTAAAAGTTTCTCTTACTTCAGGATTTGCAATCATATCAAGATATCTTTGGCGATATCTTATTTCAACATCGGATAAGCCATGGAATTTTTCAGGAAGCGGTAAAAGCGATTTTGATAAAAGCTTTAAATCAGTAGTCTTAATTGAAAGTTCACCTCTAGGAGTTCTTCTAATTGTGCCTTTAAAGCCCACTATATCACCCATATCAATAAGTTTTAGCAATTTTATTTTTTCTTCGGGCAGATTTTGTTTATGAGAAAAAATTTGAATTTTTCCCGTTGAATCCATTAAGTCAATAAACATGCCGGAATTTCTGATTGCCATAACTCTTCCTGCTACAGAATAAACATCTTCTGTTTCAACTCCTGCTTCTAAATCTTTATATTTTTCCTGCAGCGTTTTTGCATTTGCTGTTTTATCAAAAGTATACGGATATGGATTAACACCCATATCAATTAAATCAGTTAATTTTTGAATTCTGCCTTCTCTAATACTTTGAGATGAGCTTGTATTCGCTTCCATTTATATAATCTCCCTTTTTAAATTAAAAATCATAATTTGGCACATTAAATTTACGCTTGTCTTCATCTTTCAATGAATATTTTTCATAAACTTCAAAAGATTTCTCTTTGGAATTTTTAACATATTCTTCACTTAAATATTTTTTATATGTATCATTTAAGCTGCCTTCGTAATTTCCAAGTTTATTTGCCCATTTATTTAAAAGCTCTTTATCAGAACCTCCTGCATAAGCTTTTGTTTTAGCATCAGTACCAGAAGGCCTTATTTCAACAAATTTATCTTCAAAATCAAGATATGTACCATCACCAACAAAAATTACATCTTTCAATAAAGAAAAATCAAGGTCGTTGAATGTTGAAGATAAAATTTCCTTAATATTTTCAAGGGTAATTTTACCTTCAAATTTAGCAATAGCTAATGCAAGATAAAATAAATCATTTTTTGTTCTTTGACCTTCGCCTAATTTTTTAGCTTCTTTTAATTTATCTATATCAGGCTCTGATTCATTGTAATAAGCAATATCGGCCCTAACATCAAATCTTGAAATTATATTATTTTCATCATAAATTTTTTGCAAATGTTTAACCAAAGGCACATCAATTGAAGCTATTAAAGCGCTTGCTACTATAATTGCCTCTGTTGCAGATTTTTCCCTCATTGCAAGGGCAATTCTATTATTTAAAGACTTAACAGGCTCAATTGCGCCTATTATCATTCCTCCGGATTCTTCTCCGCCGAATATCATTCTGGGATTTTTCCCTAATGATACTTCATTATTAAAAATATCTGTAACTTTTATATTCTCAGCATTATTTTCATATTGAGCTTCAATTTTTCTAACTATTCCTGCTATTTCTTTAAAACCAACGGGAGTATTGATTATTTTTATTTTATTCGCTTTTGCCCACTCATCCCAAGCTTTAGAACTTGCACTTGTTTTTATCATGAAATATTCGCTGTTTAAATCTTTATCCAAAGATTTATTCCAAAAATCCATTATCATCAAAAATGCTTGATTAGCACTAAATACACACAACAAACGATTGTTATCAAGTTCAACAAAATCAACACCTGTTTTTTTAACATCATCAATGATATCAGATGAAACTATTTGAACAATATTTAATCTGTCATGATCAGGATCGGTTATTAAAACAACAGTGCCTAAAGGATAATTTTTTAATTTTTCCCCGTAATTTAAAGATTTAACAACAGGAAAATATTCTTTATTGTCCTTATCTTTTCCAACAACGGTAACATCTAATGACCAATCATAAAATACATCATTTCCGTTTTTGTCTTTTTTAATGTCTTTTCCAATACCATGGAAAAAAGGATCTTCTTCTTTATTTAGCCAAACAAACTTATCTTCAATATTTAGCTGCTTTAAAATTTTGGATAAAGTATTATAAGCACAGCCGCCGACAGAATCTATAACGATTTTATTATCGAAATTTTGAATAGATTGAATATTCTTTTTATTTGCAACCCCGCCTTTTAAATATTCGACATACAAATCAAGACCATTATTAAGTCTTTCCATGGTTTTTTCATCTATTAAAGCGTCATTTTTCGAAGAAAATTCTATCTCATAAAAACCTTTGTTTTCAACAATATTTAATATTTCTTCTATTTTATTAACAAATTCCATGCTTTCATCTGGTAAAAACTGTGAACCTTGATTGTTTAAATCTTTTGTTGCATTTTTAACAGAAATACCATGAGAACTTGTAATATATTCAGCCCCGACTAAATCCAATTTAAAAGCCAAAAAAGATGCCAGCCAAATAGGAATAGTTTGACGATTAACAGGAGTTAAAGTTCTTATTCCAAGTGAAGCTTGAATTCTTGCTATTATATCAAGATATATTTTTGAATTATATCTAACTTCGCAGCCAACAAGTTTTACAAGACTATTGTTAGGATATTTTTCTTTTAAAACCAAAGCCTTAGCCAATGTTGCAAGTGTTATTCCGATTGTATTAATCGGAAATCTTGTATCATGAGGATATAAAATATTTTGAGGACCTCTAATACCTGCAGTTGAAACCATTGCTTCTTTTTTGTATGCTTCAAACCAACTCTTTAAATTCAACTTATCAACTAATTCTTTTGTCAATTTAAAAACAAATTTATTTTCATCAAGATAATTAAAAATTTTATCTTCTTTAACTGTATTTGGAGTGTTTTTTTCAACACTTTCTTTAAGTAACTTCTCTAAATTATTTAACATATTTTTTACTCTCTTTTTTTATTGCCAAAAACAATACTAACACAAAAATAAAGTTTTATGCATTTTTGGCTTTTTGTTCTTTAAGTTCTTTTTCTTTTTTAATATCTATGTGAGCTTTTTCAGTTAAAGTCTTTTTACCTGTTATATCTCTAAAGAACCTTGACCAAGCTCCAACTATACCTTTTTTAGATGTTTGTTTTTCTTCCCATTCAATTATATCATCTTTGGATTTCATTCTTCCTATAGGTTGGCATATAGATTTTCTAACCATAAATTCATTTGTCATTTCGGTAGCACCGGCTATTAAAGTAGCTTGAATTAAACTATTATTCAATGATTTATTAAATACCGAGTTAAATATATTCATCAAAACGCCGTTAACGAAGAAATTGGACAATTTGTGCGCTATTCTTTCATTTCTTTCTTCTTGTGCTTCTTCTAAATTCTTGCCTTCAGATTCTATCAAAACCTTATTATAATAGTCATTTACAAAGAAATAAGAGCCGATTAAAGTTACAAAAGCGCGCGAATAATTAGCAATATCGCTTGTTTCAGTTCCTGAATTAAACACTCTCATTGATTTTTTAATTTCTTTAACTGCCTTTGGGGTTATTCCGTATTTTTTGAAAATCTTATATAAAGATTTAAGTGCATCATCCGGAATTTCTGCTTTATTGTTTAATTTTTTTGCAACTTTATTGTATAATTCTCTGCTTTCTTTGAAGAATATTTTATCTATAGCACCATCCAAAAGGGCTGCAGGAGCCGTCAGGATAAGTTTTAAAGTATTAAATATTTTCTTAAAACCATCCGCAAAACCGCTTATGATATTTCTTTTAACAAAAACTTCTGCAATTTCACCTTTATCTTCAATACTTTTATTTAATTGCTCTTTACAAACTTCCAAGAAAGTTTTAATTTTCTGACCTTCTTCTGTATTTAAAATAGAATCAATGTTTGCAGTCATATCTTTTTTAGATATTTTAACTTTTTTATTGGTAATATTTTTAAAAGCATTTCCTATTGTATTTACAGCTTTTAAAATTCCGCCCAAAATGCCTTCATGCGTTTTCTTACCTAAATTTTCAATGACATCATCAGAAA
>CALUWL010000064.1 GCA_944324445.1 Candidatus Gastranaerophilales bacterium
TTTGTAGCTCAGTTGGTAGAGCAGTTGACTCTTAATCAATTGGTCGTGGGTTCGAGTCCCACCGGACCCAGATTTTTTGATTCTTGGTGTAAATTAATTTAAATTAACCATTTTAAATGGTTAAATGTGTGCTATAAATTTATTGATAACAGATTTTGGATTAGTATTATGAAAAAAATAATATATTTTTTAATGTTTTTATTGATGTCGCCTGTTTTTGCGGCTGACAAATTGCATGTTAGCGCAATGGATAACTTTAGTTCAATAAATCCATCTGAAAGCTTTCAGGTTATGCTAATTGAAGATGGCGTATTAAATGACGTTTATATGATAAAAGGCGATATCTTAAATTGTACTTTAAAAAAGACAACAGATCCTACAAGGGCAAAAAGAGATGCTAAAATATACCTTAATGTTGTAAGTTATACTGATAAAAAAGGTACGCATGAATTTAGCGACAAAATGATTGGAAAATATGCTAAAAAAATTCTATCTTATGAAGAAGTTAAAAAGACTCCGCCAAAGACAATAGTTAAAAAAACAGCCGGCACAGTGGGTAATTTTTTTGTAAAAGGTTTTTCTTATGCTGTTTCTTTTGTTGACGGATTTAAAGAAAATAAAGAAGATAACAGGTTAAAATCCGGCGCTAAACAAGTTTATGATGATTCTTTTCTTTCTTATGTAGAATACGGACAAGAAGTTGAAATCAAAGAAGGCGATGAATTTTACCTTATAGTTAAAAAAGTTAAAGATAAAGACTAATTGTAACGAATTGTAAAAATGAATGCTTAAAGCCTAAAGTTTTAATGAAATATTGTCGATATTCCTTATGTAGACAATAAAGAACAATAGGATAATAAGGAGTCTTGACAATGGACATTAATCAAGTTAGGTTTAGCAATTTTTCAATCGGTAATTCTTCAGCAAGACAAGCAAAAGAAGAAAAAACTGATGAAAACAAAGCGGAAGAAATTAGGAAGGAAAGTATCAGCACTTTTAACCCCGAAAAAATGCTTGATGCTATGGAAACGCAAGGATTGCAGAATTTAGCGCAGGTAAATATGGTATCCAAGAAGGAAGTTAACCCTGCAGAATTTTTAACGGAAGATAGAATAGCAGACATTGAAGCCATGATGGGTGATTTTGAAGCCGGAGTAGGTAAGATAGCAGATGTTTTGGAAGATGAATTTCCTATGCTGTCGCCTGATAACAGACTTGCTTTTGCAGCTCATATATTCGCAGCAGAGTAAAGTCAAAGAGAAGTTTTCCTTATTCTCCTCTATTGTTTAATTTTTGATGCCGTTAAAGGGTTCTTTAACGGCTTTGTTTTTGTATGAAATCGATAGCTTGCTCTTTTGTTGTGATTTCACCTGCAAGTTGGGCTTCTTTAAGCTCTAAAAGTATGATTCCGACTTTTTTTGATGGCGGTATTTTTAAGATATCCATAATTTCTCTGCCGTCCAAAAGGGTTTTTGGGTTTTTTATTATGGATTGGATTTCTCTATAATAGTTTAAAAGATTTTCAAGGTGTTCCAGTGCCATTTTAATCATTTCTTTGCTTACAGCTTCACCTTGAGCAGAGAGTCTATCCGCACGGGATAATTCTATGATATCAGGGGTGTCATCTCCCAGTTTTCTTATAAACCTTGCGTATGCTTTTTTATTGTCGCTGCAATTTATAAGGCTTGCAGGGTATATGTGATATTTTATCATTTTTGTTATATAGCTTATTTGTTTATTTGAAAATTTAAGATCATTGAGTTCTTTTTTGGCAATTTCACTGCCTTTAATATCATGTCCTATAAATCTGTGTCTGCCTTGCGGTTCTATTGTCCAAGTTGAGGGTTTTCCGATATCGTGGTATAGCGCTGCAATTTTTAATAATGGGTTATTTGTTCTTATATTTTTAACTGTTTCAATGGAATGATGAACTAAATCAAGGTGATGATGAGAATTTGGAGGAATTCTTTTGATTTCTTTAATAAATGGAAAAATAATTTCAAGCGCATTATTATCAAACATTTTTAGCAAAGTTTCAGTCAAAAACTCTCCTTCAAAAATTTTTATTATTTCATAGTTTATTCTTTCTTTGGCACTTAGAAGAACTTTTTTGAAATTATTTTTTGAATAATTTTCAAGCTCTTTTTCAATTGCAAATCCTGTTTTTGACATAAAACGATACATTCTTAGGTATCTTAGGGAATCGTCATCAAGATTTTTTAAATCGATAGTTTTTATTATTTTGTTTTTTATATCCAAGATACCTTCAAACGGGTCAAAAATCTCTTTTTTATTTAAGTTGTAATAGATTGAATTAATTGTAAAATCTCTTCTTTTGGCATCTTTTAGGATATCTTTTTCAAGAGCATTTGTTATATCAAAATAATTTTCTTTGTCTTTTAGGACAACTCTATAAATTTCGTTTTCTTTGTCTAATTCTATGAAAGTACCATTTAGGGTATCTGCTATTTTTTTTGCGGTTTCTTTTGCGCCATCAAGGCAGACTAAATCTCTATCTTTTGAAATTTCTTGGTTTAGAAAATAGTTTCTTAAATATCCGCCCACAAGATAAATTTCTTGGTCTTTTAATATATTTTCTATTAAATTTAAGATTTCATCATTAAACATATCTATTCTATTCTTGTGATAACGTTGGAAATTGCTGCAGTTATAGCATTTGGAGCTTTGTATATCATTTTTCCGAGGCTTAATAGCTTATAATTTTCTTTTTTGAAATATTCAAATTCACAATCGGAAAAACCGCCTTCTGGCCCTATAACGATTGCTATTTTTTCGTTTTTATTTAAGTCATTTAAACTTTTATCAATGTCAATATTTTCAAATTTTTCTGCAAAAATTAAAATATTTTCTTTTTTAAAATTGTTTAATGCGGTTTTTAAATCCATAATATTATGAATTGTTGGTAAATCAGCTCTTTCGCACTGTTTAAAGTTCTCCAGAGCGATTTTTTCCCATTTTTCAATTTTATTTTTAACTGAATTTAATGAAATGGAAGTATTATCCGATATAACAGGATAAATTTCTTTAATTCCAGATTGAACAGCGTTTGATATTGCGCTATTTTGCGCATCAGACATCAGGATTGATTGTATTAAGCAAAGATTGGTTTTTAAAATTCGTTCGCTTTTAGTTTTTTCAATTATTTCTGCTTCAAGTGATATTTTTGTTATGTTGGTTATTTTTGTTAAATAGACGTTTTGGTTTTCGTCTATGAATTTAATTTCTTCCCCGATTTTTGCTCTTAAAACCTTGCAAATATGAAACAAGTTCTCTTTATCGGTAAGATTAATAAAATTTTTGTTTATTTCTTCGTTTTTTATTAAAAAATGCGGCATAACGATATAATTTTAGCATAAAATTTAATTTTTCTAATACTTTTAGAGGATATTTTAAAATTAGGCTAAAGGTATATAAATCCTTGTGAATATTGGGTTTTGGGTGTTTTATTATACTAAAGTATGAAAATAATATACTAAAGTATAAAAAAAATTTTTCGATATACAAATTGTGGAAAAAATGGAGAGAAAAAAATGGCTATCACACTAGGGACAAATGTACCTGCATTCGTTACCCGCATGAAACTGAATAGCGTTACCGGTGATTTAAGTACCACTATGGAAAGGCTATCTTCAGGTTTAAAAATTAACAAAGCGGGAGATGATGCTGCAGGACTTGTAATTTCAGAGAACATGAAAGCGTTCATTAGCAGTTCAAAACAAGCTATGAACAACATTCAAACAGCAGAAAGTTATTTAAATGTCGCAGAAGACGGAATGGTTTCAATTACGGAACATTTTCAAAGGATTAACGATTTGTTAACCAATATGGCTAACGATACAAATGATATTGAATCCAGAACTGCAGCTGTAAGAGAAATAATTGAACGTTTGGATGAAATCAACAGACTGGCTGAAACTACTAACTTTAACGGCAGAACTATGTTGGATGGTTCGGCTCAAAATGCCCAAATTATTGTTCAAATGGGACCTGATGAAACAGAATTATCTACACTGGATATTTCACCTGCTTTGACGGATTGCCACGTAAGCGCTTTAGGGGCGTTATTACCTGATAATTTAAATCCGGACGAACCTGCTTTTGATCCTACAAATGAAAACTGTAGAAACTATATGGCAATGGTGCAGGATGCTATATCTCAAATTACAACCCGCAGAGGTCTTTTGGGAGCGTATGAAAACAGAATGGAAAGTTCTTATGACAGTTTATCAACTCGTATTGAGTCATTAGAAACTGCAAAAAGTATATATACAGATACCGATATAGCGGAAGAAGCAACAAATCTTACTTCGCAGCAAATAATGCAGCAAATTAATGTGTCAATTTTATCTGTTGCAAATAGTATGCAGCAAACGGCACTATCATTGTTGGGCGGCTAAAATAACTAATCAGGTTATAAACTTTCTCTCCACAAGGCTTGTCTTTTGGTTTTAAAAGGCAGGCCTTGGCTTATATATAAAAGTTGTAAATAAAAATGCCACAAGGTATAACTCTTGCGGCATTTTAACTTGAAATTTGTTTAATTATTTTAACCTCTGATACCGAGTTCTTTAATTAATGCACGATATTTTTCAAGGTTAGCATTTTTAAGGTATGTAAGCATACCTTTTCTTCTTCCTACCATAACTAAAAGACCTCTTTTTGCTTGGAAATCTTTTTTGTTGGTTTTTAAGTGTTCTGTAAGTTCAGAGATTTTTTGAGAAAGCATTGCGATTTGAACTTCAATGTTTCCGCTGTCTTTTTCGGTTTTTCCGAATTTTTTGATAATTTCTTGTTTGTTTTTCAAGTTGATTGACATTTCTTGTTTCCTTTTTAATAAATTTGTTATACTCGTTTAAAAATTGTAACAAAAACATGATAAAATTTACAAAAATAATTTAATAAAAATTTACATTTTGCTTTTTGCTTTTTAAATAAGATTTTTCCTTAATGCTATAATTTAACTATGAATGATTATATTGAAATTTATGGTGCAAATCAGCACAATCTTAATAATGTAAATCTGAAAATTCCTAAAAATGAGCTTACTGTTTTTACGGGTGTTTCAGGCTCAGGAAAAAGCTCTCTTGCTTTTGATACGATTTTTGCTGAAGGTCAAAGACGTTATGTGGAAAGTCTTTCAACTTATGCAAGGCAATTTTTGGGTCAGATGGATAAACCTGATGTTGAGCGTATAGACGGGCTTTCGCCTGCTGTTTCGATTGATCAAAAATCGACATCAAACAATCCGCGCTCAACTGTAGGAACAATAACTGAAATTTATGATTATTTAAGACTTTTATATGCAAGAGTAGGTACACCGCATTGTCCAAAATGCGGAAAAGTAATTGTGCCTCAGACAATTGATGAAATTGTAGAAAATATTATGAAACTACCGGAGGGAGAAAAAATCCAAATTTTAGCTCCTATAGTTCGCTCTAAAAAAGGAGAATATAAGCAAACGCTATCGGGTCTTTTATCTGAAGGTTTTGTCCGAGTTAGGGTGGATGGCGTTATATATAACTTAGAAGAAGATGATATTGAAATAAACAGAACCCAAAAACATACAATAGAAGTTGTTGTAGATAGAATAATAGTTAAAGAAAGCGCTAAATCAAGGATATTTGACTCTGCTCAAGCTGCGCTGATGAAAGCAGACGGACTTTTGACGGTAAACATCCTAAAAGATAATAAAGATATAATATTTTCGGAAAAATTAGCCTGTCCAAATTGCAATATAAGTTTTGAAGAATTAACCCCGAGAATGATGAGTTTTAATAATCCTTATGGGGCATGTCCTGTGTGTCATGGGATTGGCGCGCATTATGAAATCAGCCCCGAGCTTGTTGTTCCTGATAGTGAAAAATCTTTAAAACAAGGTGCGATATATCCTTGGGCAAAAACTGCAAATCCTTATTATTTCGATATTTTAGAAAGTGTTTGTGAACATTATGGGATTGATTTTGAAAAACCGTTTAAATCCCTGACGCCTGCCCAAAAAGGAATAATTTTATACGGTAACGGCGATGAAAAAATTAAGATAAGGTACGCCGATTTTGGTACTAAAAACTATAGAACGCACGTTATGAGCTATATTGGAGTTATCCCGTATTTGATGAAAAAATATGAATCGGATTCTGATATTGTGAGAGCGGAAATTGAAAAATATATGATATCAAATCCTTGTAAAGCTTGCGGCGGCGGAAGATTAAACAGTTTTGCTTTGAGTGTTAAAATACAGGATAAAAATATTTTTGAATTTTGCTCTATGTCTGTTGTAAAAGAATACGAATTTATTCAGGAATTATATTTGACGCTTGATGAGTTTAAATTAAAAATTGCAAAACAAATTCTTGATGAAATAAGAGCAAGGCTTAAATTTTTAATTGATGTCGGCATAGGATATCTGACCCTTGCACGTTCTGCAGGAACTCTCTCCGGCGGCGAAGCGCAGAGAATTCGTCTTGCAACTCAAATAGGATCAGGTTTATCGGGCGTTTTATATGTTTTGGATGAACCTTCAATCGGCTTGCATCAAAGAGATAATAATATGCTTATTTCAACTTTATTGAAATTAAGAAATCTCGGAAATACTTTAATTGTGGTTGAACATGATGAAGATACGATGAAAGCTGCTGATTATATAGTTGATATTGGTCCTTATGCAGGTGTTAAAGGTGGTAAAATCGTTGCAGCAGGTTTAATTGATGATATTAAAAACTGTCCGAAATCTCTAACCGGCAAGTATCTTTCAGGCGAAAGAAAAATCCCCGTTCCAAAACAAAGGAGAGAAGGAAGCGGCGAATTTTTGGAAGTCAAAAATGCTCATTTGAATAATTTAAAAAATATCGATGTAAATATTCCGTTGGGTAAAATTGTTGCAATAACGGGCGTATCCGGTTCAGGTAAATCAACTCTTGTGGGAGATATAATTTCTGAATACGCTCGACATGAGCTTTTGAAAAACAAACCGAAACCCCAAGGAGTAGACTTAATTAAAGGTTTTAAAAATATTGATAAACTTGTAATAGTTGACCAATCCCCGATTGGAAGAACTCCAAGGTCAAATCCTGCAACATATACAGAAGTCTTTACTCATATCAGAGAGCTTTTTGCTCAAACTCCGGAAGCAAAAATCAGAGGATACAAACAGGGCAGATTTTCTTTTAATGTTAAAGGCGGAAGGTGTGAAAAGTGTTCAGGCGACGGACTTTTAAAAATTGAGATGAATTTCTTATCCGATGTTTATGTAACTTGTGATGTTTGTAAGGGAAAACGCTATAATCAGGAAACTTTAGAGGTTAAATATAAAGGTAAAAGTATAGCAGATGTTCTGGAGATGAGTGTGGCTGAGGCTTTGGAATTTTTTAAAAACGTTCCGAAAATTGCAAATCGTCTGCAAACTTTGTATGATGTTGGTTTGGATTATATAAAACTCGGACAAAGCGCAACAACTCTATCGGGCGGTGAAGCTCAAAGGGTTAAATTAGCTCTTGAATTGAATAAAAGAGCAACCGGCAAAACCTTATATGTTCTTGATGAACCTTCAACAGGGCTTCATTTTTATGATATAGATAAATTAATGAAAATGCTTCATCAATTGGCAGATAACGGAAATACTGTTTTAATTATTGAGCATAATATGGATATAATTAAGTGCGCAGATTGGATAATAGATCTCGGACCCGAAGGCGGAGATGGCGGCGGCGAGGTTGTATTTAAAGGGACGCCCGAGCAGATAGTTAAATGCAAAAACAGTTATACAGGACAATTTTTAAAAAAATATTTATAGCCTATTTATTAATTATAAAATGAATTTTTATTGTATAATAAATAAAGACCCGTTAGTTTTAATGGAGGAATAATGAAAAAATTAATTTCGATACTGGTAATTATGTTTGCATTTTCAACATCGGTTTTTGCAGGGGATAAGGAAGATATTTTAGCGGTTTTTGATAAATATGTTCAGGCTGCAAATACATATTCAACTTCGCTTCCTTCTTATTATACGGCTGATGCTAAAATTGTCCGTGTGGTAAATAAAAAGCAGGGCGGGCAAAAAACAATAGTTATACCGTTTGACAGATATTTAAATGAATTAAAAAGCAGAGCTGCTCTTGCAAAAACTGTCCGTTATACAAATAGATACGAAAACAGAAAAGTTGCAAAAGTTGATAATGACTATAAATTAAGCGCAACAAGGCTCCCAAGAAGCGATAAAGAGGGCTTACCCTGTTATTTTATATTTACAAAACAAGGTAATACTTGGAAGATTAAAGAAGAAAGCTTAACAACGAATGTTCAAACATTTTTAAATGCAAAATAAAAGTAAGAATTTTGTGTACTAATTAAAATATTCAAGACATCTTGAAAAGTAAATAAAAATAGTGTACAATGAATTTATAAGTTTAATATAAATTAAAAATCGAAATAATAGAGAGTCAATAAAATCAAAATGGATTTTAATGACTCTCTTTTAATTTTATTGGACTTTGAGGATTGTATTAAAATAAGGAGAAAAGAATGACTTGGAACGAAGAAGAGCACCCTAGGGATGAGGATGGTAAATTTACATTTAAAAACGGAGGATCTGACGAAGAAGAAAAAAAAGAGGATAAAAAAGAAACATTAGGAAATCAAAATTCAAAAATGGAGCCTTTTAAATTAGGTGCTGAAATCAATGTATATAAAAACGAAGTTTCAAAAGCAGGGTCTGAAACGGAAGGAAGTAAGACAATTCCTAAAACGCCTGCTGAAATTTTATATAGAAAAACTGAAAATCAAAAAAAACAAAGAGAAATAGAAAATAAATACAGAAATGTTTTGCTTGATACATTGGGTAAGCTTGCAACACCTGCGATGGTTCTTTTGGGAACAACAAAACAGCTTGAAGACGCGGTGAAGGAAAACGGGTTGTGGGATAAGGTGAAG
>CALUWL010000065.1 GCA_944324445.1 Candidatus Gastranaerophilales bacterium
TTTACAATTTATTTTCTTCATGGTGGCATGGCACCGCAACGGCATCTACGTATACACCTGTTTCAGTTCGTTGCGTTACAGAAATGGAATAAAAATTTGTGTTTTGGTTGAGGCAATTTATTTGCCTCTTTTTTTAATATGAACTTGCTATTATCCCGCCACCAAGAACAACATCGTTATCATATAATACAACAGATTGAGCAGGCGCAATTGCACTTATTTTTTCTTTAAATTCTACTTTCATTCTATTGTTTTCGGGATAAACTACAACATCAACCGGATTCGAAGCAGAACGAATTTTGGCTGTTGCTTCAAATGGGGTTTTTGGATTATCTAGCGCAACCCAGTTAACATCATTAGCAAAAAGTCCCTTTTTAAATGTATCTTTTTTAGTTCCAACAATAACTTTATTATTATTTTTATCAATATCAATCACATACAAAGGTTCACTATATGCAATTTTTAAGCCTTTTCTTTGTCCTACTGTATAATTATAGATACCATTATGATAACCTAAGATATTGCCGGCTATATCAATTATTTCCCCTTTATCTTCCTCAACATCAAATAAATCTTTAAAATCGCCTTTATAAAAATCTTGGCTGTCAGTTTTTTGGGCAACAGGAATGTTATTTTTTACAGCATATTCTCTAACTTCTGATTTATCCATATTCCCAAGAGGAAAAATTATATCCTTTAATTCATCTTGAGAAAGTTTGTATAGAAAATATGTCTGGTCTTTTTTAGGATTTTTCCCTTTTTTAAGCTCAAACCTTCCTGTTTTTTCGTTAAATTCATTTCTTGCATAATGCCCTGTTGCGAATTTATCAAAATTAATACCAATTTTTCTTGCCATTTGCGGCAATAATCCAAACTTTATATATTTATTGCACATAACACAAGGGTTAGGAGTTAAACCGGATAAATATAATTTTTTAAATTCTTTAAAAACGATTTCATCGTATTCTTTTGATAAATCAATTAAATTAAATTCACACCCGCAATGTTTACAATTTTTAATAGCATCTTCGATTTCTTTTTTCTTATCTGTTCCATAACAAGAATTAGCAATAGTCATAATTTTGCCGTCATAAATTTTCATCATAACACCAATTACATTATGACCTTTTGATTTTAATATATCCATTGTAACAGCTGAATCTACACCGCCCGAGACGCCAACTAAAATATTCATAAAAATATAGTACTATAAAATTAACTAAAGTTAAATTTTTATAAAAAATAAGGTAGTACACTTGATTTTTTTTATTTATCAAATATTATTAGAATAACAATACTTCAGAAAGGATGTAAAAATGTCAGTATATTGCGAAATCTGTGGAAAAGGTTCACTAAAAGCAGCTAAGATTTCGTTTTCTCATAAACAAAATGTACACAGACAACTTCCAAACTTACAGTCTGTAAGAGTTAGACTTGCCAATGGTACAGTTAAGAAAATGTCTGTTTGCACATCTTGTATTAGAGCGGGAAAATTCACGAAAGCTTAATGCAAATCACATTAAAAAAGTTTTAAGACGGTTGAGACTATTATTTAATAAGCTTATCCGTCTTTTTTAATTAGAAATGGAGATTTTACATTTGAAAATAGGATTTTATTTAGGGGATATTAAAAAACCGGAATCACAAGGGGATCTTACTTTCGAACTTTCTTTTGTGGATGAAGTATTATCTCAAAAAACCACACATGAATTTATCTTCTATTATTTCGGAAAGAAAAATATTTTTAAAAATCAAGAAAATGTTAAATTTGTATGTTTAAAGCACTATAAAAAACCAGAAATTTCTTTCCATCCAATGTGCATTAAAACTTATAAAACTCCAATCTGCTCTCTTAATTACAGATTAAAAAAAGATAATGTAAATATAATGTTTTTCCTAAAACCTTATTTACATGAACACATCGAAACACCTTATTTTGCTATCATTAGAGATGTAGCTCACAGAGTTTTAAATTATTTCCCCGAGTTTAATTCCAATAGAATTATTGAAAAAAAAGAAAAGAAATTTGCCTTATTTTTAACTTATGCATCACAAATAATCACATGTAATAATGTTGTAAAAAATGACATAAAAACACTTTATAACGTCATTGACGAAAAAATTACCGTTATGAGCTTGCCTGCTCCAAACTGGATAAAAAAAGTCAAAAGCGATGATTTTATTTTAAAAGCAAATGGCTTAATTAAAAATAGCTACATATTTTATCCTGCGCAATTTTGGTCGCATAAAAATCATATAAGATTAATACTGGCTGCTCAAGTCATGAAAGAACAAAATATAAATTTAAAAGTTGTTTTCTCGGGGCTAGATAAAGGAAATAAACAATACTTAATAAAAAAGGTTAAAGAGCTTGACTTAAATGACGATATTATATTTTTAGATTATGTTTCTCAAAAAGAACTTTCTTCACTGTATAAAAACGCATACGCTTTTGTTTATCCTTGTTTAGCAGGAGCAGACAGCATCAGTGCACTGGAAGCAATGTATTACAATTGCCCTGTATTGATATCAGACCATTTGGGATATAATCAACAATTAAAAAAAGCGGCTCTATATTTTAACCCGCTGGATGAAATTGATATAGTAGAAAAAATTAAAACACTAAACGATATCCAAATTAAAGATGAGCTCATTTCAAAAGGGCAATTATTAATAAAAGAATTAACTCCTAAAGATTACATAGAAAAATGTTTAAATTTAATTGATAATTTTTATTTAATAAGACAATGCTGGTCGCTAAAAGAAAGTTACGATAATAAATGATTTTAATTTTTTCATTAATTTTCATAATACTACTTATTTCAATTGCAGTTGTTTCAATTATTCTTTTATTCACTTCAAAGAAAAATAAAAAAATAAAAAACACTGAAATTATTAGAAACATTTTAGATGATAAATTATTCTATCCAAAAAAAATTGTTTCAATTAATAACCATACCTTTTTGGCTATTAACAAACTTTTAAATAAATTAGGAATAATTGAAAATTTTAACAAAAGTAATTTAAAATATGATTTTCATGAGGTCATGATATCTTTTATTGATGAAATATTAGAAACACCATATGGTATCAAAATTAATTATGTTCATCAAGGCGAAAAGAAAACCTTTATTATTAATTCAAAAGAAAAAGAAATAAAAGATTTTGTATATAAAATATATAAAACAGCAAATATTAAAAGGATTGAAGATAAATACAGTGACTGCAATTTTACAATAAGTTCCGCAAGTGATTTTAACAATAGTTACGTTTGGGCTTATTGCCCTTTAAATTGCACCTTTGCATACTTTAAGACAAAAGAAAATCCCGCTATACAAAAAATCGATTTAAGAAAACGACATTTTACTATAGATACAAAATATTCATATTTTGAAGCTCCAATATTTGGAGATTACAAGCAGCTGTTTTTTTATGAAAGCAACTTTTTAAATGAACTTTTTGTGTCTTTATACCAAACCATAAAACAAAAAGCAGGCATGATATCTGAAGACTTAATTTATTATGATGATTACAACAATATAGTTTATTTATCAAATGGTACAACATCGCTGCAATCCTTAATTTTAAATGATATTGAAGAAGTGTATTATAAAGACAACAAACTAAGTTTTTCATTGTTTAACAATTCCAAAATAATTAATTTCCCCGCAGACAATGATTTTATTAAAGAATTTGAAGACTTTGTTACGGGATTAAATTTAAGAAAAATTGCAAATAGTTTCGATTACAAAGTAGACAAATTGATAAACACGACTCAAAACACGAAATTAATCATTGATTTTTCGCGAGACAGAATTGTGTATTGCGCAAATTTAAATTCATTTACTCGATTTAGTTACATTACAATTTCTTTTATTAATCTTGAAGATGTCAAATTAGAAAAATCTTCATCATCTAGCTATTTTGTAAGAATCTATACTAAAAACGATGAAATAATAGATGTTACATGCAACAAAAATGAATTAGCTCAATATATTCTTGCACAAATTATGTCTATAATAAATAAATAAGCAAAGAAAATAGATTACCGATAATAACTATAATTTCAGCTGACAAGAGCATTTTTTTTAAATAAAAAATCGGGATGACAGGATTCGAACCTGCGACCCCCTCGTCCCAAGCGAGGTGCGCTACCAAGCTGCGCTACATCCCGAAAATATATTCAATTATCAATTTTTGTTTTGTTTCTTTACTCTCGGGATTTGCGCACCCCCACCGCTTCGCTTTGGGGTCCCTGCTACATCCCGAAAATATATTCAATTATCAGCTAAATGACGTTTAACATCCAGCTACATCACAATAGCAACAACAAAGAATAAAGTCAATACATTGACTTTATATTAAATAAATAGATAATTAGAATATGAACTACAACAACATACTATTTATAAATTATGGCGGAATTGGAGATGAGATACTTTTTCTTCCAACTATAACATCTGTCAAAAAAACATATCCAAAAGCAAAAATTACACTAGCACTTGAAGCTCGTTCAAAAAGCATTAAAGATTTATCACCATTAATTGATGATATTATTTGCGTAGATATCAAAGCAAAAGGTATTTTAAAATACATAAATATTTTAAAATTCATCTTAAAAACAACAACTAAGAAATACGATTGCGTAATCTCAAGCGGAAAAAGTCCATTTGTAGCAATAATACTATTTCTAACCGGAATAAAAGAAAGAATTGGCTACAATTCTAAAACTGATTTTCTTTTAACCAAAAAAGTTAAACTAAATGAGAATCAATATGCCGGAAAAATGTATCACGATTTAGTTAAACCAATTGTAAACACTGAATACGAAAATCCAACCATAGAAATTCCGCAAAATATATCCTTGCAAGATATTCCGGAAGATGAATTTATAGCAATTCATCCGGGAGTATCCAAAATGTCTATATCAAAAAATATTTTAAAATGTCCAAAATTACCATTTTGGGAAGGTTTAATAAAAGGATTACTTAACAAAAACAAAAAAATCGTACTTTTAGGCACAAAAGACGATAAAGATTTAATAGAAGAAATCCTTAAAAACAATGATATTAACCAAAATCCAAATTTTATAAATTACTACAACAAAACAAAAAACATAATGGAAATGGCTTACATAATGAAGCATGCACAATATGTAATTTGTGTAGATAGCGCTCCACTTCATGTTGCAGTATGTACAAAATCAAATATATTTGCTATTTTTGGACCAACAAACGAAACAAAACTTACTCCAGATGATAGCAATATAAATATTATTAAAAATAATATTGATTGCAGACCATGCTTATGGCATAAGAGAAAAACAAATTGTGAAACATCTAAATGTCTTAACATTGACTACAATATGATTTTGGATAAAATTAATTGATTTTAAAAGGCCATTATTGTAAAATGTTTAGGTAAATATTTAGAAAATCAATTGTTTGCATGAAAAAGAGGTACTAATGAAAAATTTCTACAAGCTATTAGTAGTTGCCATAGCACTAGTTTCGATTAATGTTGCCAATGCTCTTGAGATTATAGATGTCAAGAACAATCATTGGGCAAGCCAAGAAATTATAAGAGCTATTCAAAACGGTTATATTGGAGTAGTAGACGGCAACAAATTTAAACCCGAAGGTACAATGACAAGAAGCGAGTTTGTTTGCTCTCTCTTAAAAGTAATACGCAGACAGAACGAAACAGTTACCCAAAATACAACTTTCAAAGATGTAAACAATTTAACACCTAATAAAAAATGTGTAGTTTTATCTGAACAAATAAGAATGGCATTCGGGTATCCGGATAAAACTTTTAAACCCACAGAAACAATTGACCACAACGAAACAATGAGCATGATAGCAAATATCACAAACGGCTATTATAACGCTGCAGATATTACAGGTTTTAAAGACTATAATCAAATTCCTCTTTGGGCAAAAAGACCATATATTAAAAACGTTGCAAACGGTTTATATGTAAATCACCCGGACGAATTAAAATTTACTCCCAAAAACAAATTAACAAGAGCTGAAGCTGCAGTTCTATTTGACAAGATTGCAGCAAATCTTGACAAAGTAAAAGAAGAATATAAAGATTTATACGACACAATTTCAGATAACGAAGATGATGACAATAGTTTTAATAAATCAGTATTTGTCGCAGAGAACACTTTAAATCTTGCTCCTTTTGCAACAAATAACAAAGTTCAAATTTATGACAACAAAAAAATAATCGAAGCAGGAAATATTCTAATCGGAACAGCACTAAATCCGGTTAAAGCAAGAAAAGATTTAGTGGGTCACGAATACGTATTTAGCGCACCTAATGACGTTTATACCGACCAAGGAACATTCCTTTATCCAAAAGGAACAGAGTTTTATGCAAGAGTTGAAAAAATAGGATACTCAGCATGGAGATCAAAACCAGAGCGTTCAAGAGTAATTTTCCACAAATATTCACTTCCAAATGGTGAAACTTATGATATGGCTGCAGTTCCATTCACTAAAAACGACAAAGTTATTTATGTGAACGACGTAAAAAATCCAAAAAAAGTTAAAAAATTAACAAGCTTTAAATTATCACAAAAAGAATATATGATAGCTTGCGCCCACCAAATGGCACCTTTAATTGAATATGATATTAAAGACGGAAAAACTATATACATCCTTATAACAGGCGATATGGTAATTCCTCAATCAGAAGAATACATGAATTTAAGAACCAAGAAAAGTGTTCTTGAAGAAGATAACATATAATAAATAAAAATAATAAGTCAAATGCCTTCTTGAAACCAAGAAGGCATTTTTATCTTACTGATTTAGGCTAACATTCTTATTTAATAATTGTTTTGAATATACCAACTGCTGCACCAATTAGACCACCAGCTATTGCACCTGGTATATGACCAAAAGCAGCACCGATCGCCGCATAAGAACCGGCATTTGATAACACTGCACCAAAACCTTCAGCGATTTTATCTTTAGCATCAGTATTTTGACCAGCTAACTTAGCAATTGCTTCAGCATCAGATGTTCCGTTTGCAAACAATCCTAATATAGGTACACCTTCAACAAATCCGGTCCAGAATGGAGAAGTTGTTTCGTTTTGAATTGTTGTAGTCAATTTAGAACCCGTAGTGCTTGCATAAGCATTATTCAATATAGTTTCTACTTGAGAATCAGTTAAAGTATAACCATAGCAAGATGTTGAAGATTTAATATCATCAAATAAGCTATCATACATTGCTAAAGCTTTATCTGTTTTACCTTGTTTAAAATAAGTATTGATTATATCAAAATCTGAAGAATAACCTGAAGCAATATCTCTGGAAACTCGATTTAGATTTGTGCTTGATGCAACTCTTGTGTAACCAGAATAAGCACCACCCACTGATGTGTAGCCACTTCCGTAATATGAACCGGTATTTAATGCCAATCCGCCAAATAAACTCATAACTAACCTCCATAAATAATTTTTAAACTAACCTACATAGTAATAAAGTTTTTTATTATAAAAAAATTGCTTATTAAAACTAGATAGCTTAACATTTTTTAACATTTTTTTCAAAAAAAGTTTAAAAAATACTTGAAAAAAAATTTTATAGTTGGTAAAATTGTCTTGTTGCAATAAAAACAAAGCAATGCACTAATTTAAATTGCGATATGATTGCAACAAAATGAAAATTAAATAATATTGAAGTCGTCACGGGCCTGTGGCACTCTGCCGACGAGAAAGATTGATTATCTT
>CALUWL010000066.1 GCA_944324445.1 Candidatus Gastranaerophilales bacterium
GTTTTAATATAACTAAAAATTTAAAAAGCCGAGGTTTTTCTTTTTCGGTTCACTTTTTCTTTTTGCGTGTCCGGCGCATGAGGGACAAAAAGAAAAAGTGAACAAATACATTAAAGTATAATTAAAATACTACGTTTCGCTTGGCTCACCCTTTGGTACGGTCTACGTGCTTAGCGCCAAGCTCGCCGCTTGCCTTTTTCCACACACGGCTTACGCCTTTTTGCTCCTGTCAAATTCGCCTACGGCAAGAATTTGAAACGTCGCTCATCAATAGTTACGACCAAAACTCATCGTTTTGGTCTTCACTCTGGCTTACGCTTTTTTCCGCTTGTGGGTATTTCGCAAGGTTCACTTTCGCTTTACGCTGTCGTTCACTTGCTCAATTATCCTACAGCGGTTTCGTACGGTTTCAAAAGACAAGCTCGTCGCTTGTCTTTTTCCACACACGGCTTACGCCTTTCACCTATGCCCTCGCCTTCGCTTGCTAAGCTTTCGCTAAGCTCGCTCGGCTCACCCCATGGTACGGACTACGTGCTTAGCGCCAAGCTCGCCGCTTGCCGCTTTCGCACTTCGCACACCTATGCCCTCGCCTTCGCTCAACTAGCGCAGTCGCGCTACGTTTCGCTCGGCTCGGGAGCAAAAAAAAGCTATTGTATTTAGTATACAATAGGCTCTAATAAGGATGACAATAAAGTTATATGGTGTGTATATTATTTACGTTTCATTTGATTTACATTTTTAACTACGTACCACCAAACCCAAATCTTTAACAATAATTTTTAAATATCCTCTATTTGATGTATAATCATCCTATGAAATTAGTTATTCAAATTCCTTGCTACAATGAAGAAGCAACTATAGCAAGAGTTATAGAGGATATCCCAAAAACCATTCAAGGAATAGATGAAATAAAAATTATAATTCTTGATGACGGTTCAACAGATAAAACATCAGAAATTGCAAGTTCTTATAATGTTGAAATCATAAAATCAAACACAAATAAAGGACTTTCAAACACTTTTAAGATAGGTATTATAAAAGCACTTGAAGAAAATGCTGATATTTTAGTTAATATTGATGGCGATAATCAATATTGCGCAAAAGATATTGAAAAATTAATCCAGCCTATTCTTAATAATTCTTGCGATATCACAATAGGCGCTCGCCCAATTAATCAAATTCAAACCTTTTCACCAACAAAAAAATTCTTACAAAAATTCGGCACAAATGTAGTAAAATTAATATCTCAAGTTGATATTAAAGATGCAGCAAGCGGTTTTCGAGCTTTTTCAAAAAAAGCACTATTAAATATTAACGTATTTAACCCTTTTACATATACAATAGAGACTATTATTCAAGCCAAAAACAAAAATTTAATTATAGAAAATGTTGATATAAACGTAAATTTACAAAAGAACAGAAAATCAAAACTTTTTAAAAACAATTTCAGCTACATAATTAAACAAGCAAAAACATTAATCAGATTTTTTATAATATATAGACCTGTAAAATTTTTCAGCTGCCTTGCAAATATTTTTCTTTTGTTAGGAAGTATATTAGGAATAAGATTTTTATATTACTACTTAACAGGATATGGCACAGGGCACATTCAATCGCTTATATTATGTTCAATTGTAATAATTTTATCTTTTATTTTATACATGCTTGCTATAATAGGCGACCTTTTTACAATTAATAGAAAGCTTTTAGAAGATATTCAACTTGAAATCAGACAAAAAAAGTACAAAAAATAAATTTTATGCTAATATATTATGGAGCTAAAGGATTTAATGGAAAAAGAACTACTTATAAAACATATAGATAAATTAAAAGAGCCAAAAATTCTTATTATTGGCGATTTTGCGCTAGATGAAATGGTGTATGGCAACACTGAGCGTATTTCAAGAGAAGCACCCGTTTTAATTCTTGAACACTATGAAACAAAAAAAATCTTAGGTGCAGCATCAAACGCTTGCAATAATGTTTCATCTTTAAATAACGGAAAAGCCTCAGCTCTTGGCGTATACGGGGATGACTATTACGGTCAGCAATTAATTAAAATTTTAAACGAAAAAAATATAGATACATCTTTAATGGTTAAAGATTCAACAAGAAAAACCACAACCAAAACAAGAATTTCAGGCTCCTGCAATCAAAGCATCACTCAGCAAATTGTAAGAATAGACAGGCAAACAAAAACGCCTTTAAACAAAGAAACAGAAAATAAAATCATAGAAAATATCAAAAAATCAATTCAGGATTTTGACGGCGTGATTTTATCTGATTATCATCTCGGGTGTTTAACGGAAAACATTGTAAATTGCGCAATACAAGAAGCTAAAAAGCATAACAAAATAATTGTTGCCGATATTCAAAAAAATATGGAGAAATATAAAGGAGCAACAGCAATAACCCCAAATCAACCAGATTCAGAAAAACAAGTCGGATTTTTTATAAAAGATGAAGAAACCCTAAAAAAAGCAGGAGAGAAACTTTTAAACGATTTAGACCTTCAAAAAGTGCTTCTTACAAGAGGTGAAAATGGTATGGCGCTTTTTGAAAAAAAAGATAATAAAATAGAATTCAAAAAAGTGTCTGCATTTAACAAAAAAGAAGTTTTTGATGTAACAGGTGCAGGCGATACGGTAGTTGCAACATTTACTCTTGCACTTTGCGCAGGTTTAGATGCTGAAATTGCAATGTACCTTGGAAATTTAGCAGCAAGTATCGTTATAAGATATTTTGGCTGCCACACAGTAACTACGGATGATTTAAAACAAGAACTCACATAAAAAGAGGAAACCTTTATGAATTATATTAAAAAACTCAGACCCTTTGATTATTTAATTGTTGCTTTAGTTTTATTAATAGGCTTAGTAGGATTTCTTACCTTCAGCGGAAAAAGAACAACATCTTCAAACCAAATTGAAGCAACAACAAATATTGAACTTGAAGTTTATTTAAGAGGAGTCAATGTAACATCCAGCGAACCTTTATTTAAAAAAGACGATGAAACTTTTATCACAATAAGAAACGTCCCTTATACAAAATTAAAAATCAAGGATGTTAAATTCGACAAAAGAAAAATAATGCTCCCCACAATCAACCCTAAAAAACCATATATAATGGTAAATGATGATACTACGCCATATCAATATGATTATCTTGTTAAAGTAGTTGATACAGCCAAAATAACAAAAGATGGCGACGCGGTTGTCGGCGGAAACAAAGTTAAAATAGGTCTTCCAATAACATTAGAAGGCGCAAAATATAAACTAAACGGAGTAATTTCAAATATAATGATTAGCCCCGAACCTGAAAACAATATGCACGAAGATTTAGATAAACACACAAAATTAAATCAAGATGTTCAATAACTTAAAAAATTTCATTAACAACAGTTTATTTATGGATAATATTGATAATATAAGCTTTTTGGTTTTATTATCGATATTATTCTCTGCAATTATTTTTTCTTCAGAAATGATGGGAGTTTTATCTCTTATTTTTTCGGGACTAATAATATTTAAAACTGTTTTTAAAGGAAAAAATGACTACAGATTTTCAAACTATGAAAAAGTTTTAATTATATACTTTTTATTGGTAACTTTAAGCTTGTTTGGATCAACACTATTCAAATTAAGCTTACATGGATACATTAAAACACTTATTTATATACTGTTTTTTTACTGCGCAAGTACGTTTTTTACTCAAAACAAAAACAAAATTGTTCCGACAATAGTTTTAACTTGCGGGCTAATGAGTTTTGAATCAATTATTGCAATACTTCAAAACTCGGCAGATGTGGCTGAAATTTCAGGCTGGCAAGATATGTCAAATATAAACCCTGAAGAAGTTATATCAAGAGCCTATGGAACCTTGCAGCCATACAACCCAAATTTACTTGCAGGATATTTATTGTGCGGTCTTTCATCTTTTATTTTTATGATTTTAAAAAACATCAAAAAAGGTAAAAGAAAATATGCAGCAATATATCTTGTTCTTTTTATCTTAAATTTAGTAGCAATAATAGATACAGGCTGCAGAGGAGCGTATTTAGGATTTTTATTTTTCTTTCCAATATTGTTTTTTGCCCTTTTATATTACATCAAGAAAAATCTTGGCGGTTTATCAAATATCAAAAAGAGATACAAAAATATAGTTGCGCTAATTTCTATGGGGCTTTTATATTTTATTCTTACAAATCCTGCTCTAACAAAAAGAATAGAATCAATTTTTGCCCTAAGAGCCGATAGTTCAATTTCTTTCAGATTAAATGTATATGAATCAGCCTTAAAAATGTTTTCAGATAACCCTTTTTTAGGAATCGGAGTAGGCAATCAAAACTTTAGAGAAATATATGGACTGTATATGAAAACGGGTTTTGATGCGCTTGGTTCATATTGTGTACCATTGGAAATTGCGGTAGAAAGCGGAATTTTTGCCCTTTTAGCGTTTATTATTTTTCTTATTCTTGTAATTAAAACTTGTCTAAATTATTGTTTTAGTGATAAACAAGAGCTCGAAAACAAAATTCTTGCATTGTGCACAATTCTAATGATAGCAGCAACCATGGGACACGGACTATTTGATACTATTTGGTTTAGACCGCAAGTTCAACTTTTATTCTGGTGTAATATTGCGATGTTAAAAAGCTGCAAAAATTAAATTAATTCATTTCCCAATAAAACAACTCCAATCATGCCTGCATAATTGCCCGCTTTTGCATGAAAAACTTTTATAGGAGAAGTTAAAATATGAGAATTAACAAATTGTTCAATTCTTTCTGTATCAACAAATTTTTCCATAGAACCGGATAAAACAAAGCAATCCGGATCAAACAAATTTCCTAAACCCAAAATTCCCAATGCAATATCATTTTCCCAAGTTTTAAGAGCTTTTATACAATTTTCATCACTATTTTCAACGCCTTCAACAACGTCATAAGTTGTTATATTTTCATTTTTAGTTATTTCAACAGCCGTTCTTCTTAATCCATTTCCGCTTGCATAAGCTTCAAAACAGTCCCAAGCTCCGCAAGTGCATTGTCTTTTTTGATTTCTTGACATAGCAAAATGCATTTCACCAGCACCGCCTGATTTACCTTTTAGTAATTTTCCATTTATAATTATACCGCCGCCCACTCCGGTACCTAGTGTTAACATAATTGAATTTTTATAACCCATTGAAGCACCTATACGATATTCAGCCCAGGCAGCACAATTTGCATCATTTTCAATAAATACTTTCTTTAAAGATAAGGAAGAAAAATCAATTTCTTTGTATCCTTTTGGTAAATTAGCAGTTGAGCCTATTACTTTATTATTTTCATTATTAACTGTTCCTGCCGTTGCAATTGCAATAAATTCGACATTATCTTCAAATTTTGAAATTATATTTTTTAATAATGCCTCAATTTCTCTTGCAGTCTTTGGAGTTGAAACTTTTTGAATTTCACCTTGAACATTTCCGTTATTATCAATTAAGGCATACGAAATTTTTGTACCACCTATATCAATTCCCAATGCGCTATTCATTAATTGCTCCTTTAAATCTTTTATATATAAGTTGAGGACGAGTGATTGCAGAACCCACTACGACAGAATCAGCACCGGATTCAAAAGCTTTTTTAACATCATCCTTTTCCCAGATTTTACCTTCTAATATTGTAAAAATATCTAAATTAGCTTTTATTTTTTTTACAAGATTAAAATCGGGTTCATCAGGGTTATTTTCTGTTTCTTTTGTATACCCGCTTAAAGTGGTTGAAACTATATCACAGCCCATTTTATAAGCATTTTTAGCTTCATCAAAAGTTGCAATATCAGCCATAGCCAATTTATTATTTTCTTTTACAAAATTAATCAGATTACAAAGTTGTTCATTATTGGGCCTAGAGCGCATAGTGCCGTCAAAAGCAACAATGTCAGCTCCTGCATCGATAACTTTTTTGCAATCATCAACTGTTGGAGTTATATATACAAGTTCTTTATAATTTTTTGGAATAACCTTCGGTTTTGTTATTCCAATTACAACAACATTAGGATATATTTTTTTAATATTTTTAATATCACGCTCACCTGCAAGCCTTAAAGCTCTAGCTCCACCAAGGTCTACAACGCTTCTTGCAAAAGCAATAATACAATTTTCATCATACAAAGGTTCATCAGGCATTGCCTGAATTGAAATAATAATTTCATTTTTTATTTTTTTTAAAAAATCCATACGTTATATTATACAACAATTGAAAATATTATATATAATTTAAAAAAAAGGAGATATACTATGGGAAAAATTATAGCTTTAATTTTAATTGCAGCGGCAGGCTGGTACGTCTACACAAATGTTGATTTTAACAAAGTAAAAGAAGATTCTATTGAAGCTCTAAAAAAAGAGAAAACAATAAATGCAATAAATTCAAGACGCGATAGAGAGCAATCAGACATAAACAAAGTAATAAATGGAGAAGTTAAATAATTTTAAGAAGCAGCATTTGCTGCTTCTTTGTTAAAATTTATGTCATAAAATTTATTTTTTATTCAACAAAAACGAATTTTATGAGAAAATCAGCTTAGAATACAAGAAGGCAAAATCCATGGAAAAAGAAATAAAAGCGATTGTTTTAGCAGCAGGCAAAGGTAAAAGGATGCGCTCCAGTATGCCAAAGGTTTTACATGAAATATTTTCAAAACCGCTTTTAGGATGGGTAATAGAAGCAATACAAAGACTCGGACACGAAACAGAAAG
>CALUWL010000067.1 GCA_944324445.1 Candidatus Gastranaerophilales bacterium
TGAATTAGAGTAATAGAATTATTCTGTTTTTTAATTTTTAATTATACTCTTTAATATCCCAATCTTATTGATAATTTGGGGTATCTCAATTTGTAAGCAAAAATAAAATTGCACTTTTTGCACTTTTTTGCACTGGGCTTAACTTTAAACACCAAGGCGATTTGAGCCTAATATGGTCTTAAAAAGTTACAAATGGAGTGCAAAAGAGTGCAAAAAATGAGTAGTTGAGTGCAAGAAAAGACCCATACATCTCAATACTAAAAAACAGCCTCAAATCGGCTGTCTGTTTGATTTTTTATTAAAATGTCCCCGTCTCAATGTCCCAGAAACATATTAATTGGTCAGTAAACCTTGGTGAAAGTCCCCATGTCAATTAGGGTTAAAGTTGGAAATTATTGTCGATGGGGGGACTTGAACCCCCACAGATTTCTCCACACGCCCCTCAAACGTGCGCGTCTACCATTCCGCCACATCGACATATGCCGTACTATATCTATCGTCAAACAAATCATAATCCTACGACTAAACAATCTACTAAATAAACTTTCATACCCGCAAAACCTGCCTTAGAGCTGCTATGTTTCCATCCTGACTCGGTTGGGGCGATTTTACGCCACAAAAGTCTAAATTATCAACAATTATTTAATTTTCAATCTTGCAACTAACTTGCCTCATGATATACTCTACACCCGACATAAGCTTTCGGTCAAGAGGAAGCAACCCCCCGTGGAGTACGGCAAAAATATTTTATCATAAAAATTAAATTATTGGCATAAATTACAAAAATAAGTTATAATAAAAACAAACTACAGGAGTGAACAAATAATGACAAAACAAC
Organism: Candidatus Gastranaerophilales bacterium; assembly: GCA_944324445.1. Classification (GTDB taxonomy): domain Bacteria; phylum Cyanobacteriota; class Vampirovibrionia; order Gastranaerophilales; family Gastranaerophilaceae; genus RUG14156. The sequence goes on from CALUWL010000067.1 coordinate 839, forward strand.
CTTCAGATACAACGCCCGTTGAAGTATGCATCGTAACAAAAGACCATGAAATTAAAGGCACGGTCTACGTTTCAAAATACACAAAATCAAACCGTGAACTAACAGAACTTCTGAACGACAAAGAAAGAAGGTTTTTAGCAGTTACTAACGCTGAAATAGTTGCACTGGGCGGGGCTAGCACTCCTAAAAGATACGATTTTCTTGAAATTCACATCGATTCAATAGTAATCATGCATCCTGCTTCTCAAACTTTGTTCAAAGAAAGCTCCAAAGCACAGGAAGATATTGCTAAATTCAGAGAGTTAAGAAACAAGCTCTCTCAAACAAAACCTTTTTAATAACCTTTTAAAATTACTCAAATCTTTCAAAAATTTTATTGATATTTCTTAAATACTTTTCTTGACTGAAGCATTCCTCAATTTCAGTTTCATTCAGGTGTTTTTTCATATTTTCCCTAAAATTACCGTGGTTATTAAAAGCCTCAAGAGCCTCTTTTTGAACAATTTTATAAGCTTCTTCTCTTGTCATATTGTGTTCGGTTAATTTTAATAAGCAAGCTTGCGAATATATAATTCCGCCGTATCTATCAGCGTTTTTAATCATATTTTCTTTTTTGATAACAAGATTTTCTATAACATTTAAAAAACGATTTAACATATAGTCAATTAAAATTGTTGAATCAGGGAAAATCACCCTTTCAACGGACGAATGAGATATATCACGTTCGTGCCAGAGAGCTATATCTTCCATAGCAGCAACAGTATTGCTTCTTAAAATTCTTGCTAAACCCGATAAATTTTCGCTTGCTATAGGGTTTTTCTTATGCGGCATAGCGGATGAACCCTTTTGACCGTTTGAAAAACCTTCTTCAACTTCAGCTACTTCAAATCTTTGCAAGTGTCTAATTTCGATTGAAAAACTTTCTATAACAGCCCCGATTAAAGCTATTGCTTGAATATAGCTTGCATGTCTATCTCTTGCAATAACCTGTGTTGAAATTTTTGCAGGTTTTAGACCCAAAATTTCACAAGTTTTTATTTCAACATCAGGATTAATATTTGAATAAGTACCGCAAGGACCTGATATTTGACCTACCAGAACATCATCCAACGCACGATTAAAACGCTTTTTAGCCCTTTCAAGCATATCCAACAAATTCAACAGCTTGAACCCGAATGTTATAACTTCAGCACCTATCCCGTGGCTTCTGCCTAAACAAACAGTATCTTTATGCTCAAAAGCTAATTTTTTAATCTTTTCAATTAATTTATCCAAATCGTTATTTATTATTTTTGAAACATCTCTAATTTGAAGTGCAAATGCAGTATCTATAACATCAGAACTTGTTAAGCCCCTATGAATATATGGAGAATACACAGATCCTACGTTTTCATTAACATTTTCCAAAAAAGCAATAACATCATGACGAGTTATTTTTTCAATTTCATCAATTCTTTTTATATCAAATTTCGCAGTTTTTTTAATATTTTCATAAACTTCACTATCAAATTCTTTAAGCTCAACTCTAGCTTTTATAACTGCAAGCTCAACTTCAAGATAATATGAAAATTTCTGCTCTAAATCCCAAATATTAGCTGTGTTTAAACGTGAATATCTTTCAATCATAGAAAAATTATATAACAAATGTAAATATTTGTAAAAAATATTAAAATAAAACGCTTAATTGCCGATTAGGAAAATAAAGGAGTGTGAATATGGCAGAAATTAACTATGATACCCTTAAAAAAGATTTTCATGAATGGCTTAAAGTTCAAGCACAGCAAGCAAATTCGCTTTTAGATGCAGAAAAAATCGAACAAATCAGCTTGCAAAATATAACCGTAACATATAACAAAGAATTCAAAGAATTTTTAGCCACAAGAAAAGATGTTGGAGAAGAAAACTTTGTAAAAAGCGCAATAAATCTTGAAGAAGAAAATTTAAACTTTCTTGATGAAATGTTCGATGATTTTGTTTCGGGTTTATCAAAAGAAGATAGTGTTTATAAAGCCATAGACACAGATTCAAATAAAGCTATATCTGATTCTGAAAAAAATATTTTCTTTCAAAAAATAAAAGGCTTAGATGGAAATGCAGAAAATATAAGCCTATCAGATTTTACCAGTGCAGTTGAAAACACAATAAAAGGTGATTTAAGTTTCCTTGCTGCGCAAACAACAGAAACAATTGACACACCAAGCACCGGCGATGGCGGAGGTGGCGGCGGCAGCACAAACCCGACAAACACAAAAACATCTTCATCACCTTATCCATATGAAATAACACCAATAGATAAAATGAAAGGATTATATGAGATAAGTCTTAATCCCGAAAATTACGATAATACAATAGCAGAACTAAGCAAAGTGTGCAGCAACCACAATTATGCATCTGTCAAATTCCCTGAAATTGAAAAAAAATATCTTGAATCTAAAACAAAATATGATGAAAACTTGAAAAAACTTGAATCATATTCAAGCGAAGAAATTGACGCAATAAAAGAAAAAATTTCATCAAATGATTCAGCTATAGAAGAACAAAAAGTCATAGTTGAAGAAGAAACTACCAATATAGATAATTATAACACTGAACTTATAGCTAAAAACGAAGAAATATTTAATACAAAAACAAATATTTCAAATTGTGAAACAATAATTGGCACTTGCGATGAAAGCATCGGAACAATACAAAACCAAATAAGCCATCTTCAAGGTATATCAAAACCAAACAAAGGAGATAAAAATTATCAAACAAAGCTTAATAAATATAACAGTGCACAAGCTGAAATAAAAACACTGGAAAGTGAACTTAAAAAAGCACAACAAGAAAAACAACAAGCAGAAGAATCAAAAGCACTGCTTGAAGAAACTTTAAAGACTCTTGAAGAAGAAAAAATAACTCTTGAAGAAAATATTAAAATAAGCACAGATAAAATAGATGCAGCACAAGGTCAAATCGAAAGACTTTCAGGCGAGCAAGAAACAAATTACGCAGAACTTGCTGATGCAATAAAGAAATATGAAGAACAAAAAGCAAAAGAAGAAGAACAAGAAGAAACACTTTCTGATAAAGAAATAGATGAAATTGTAAATAACGCAAAAGAATATCTTAATAACCAAATAGAATACACTGAAACCTTCGGTTCAATACCAATATCTGAAAGTCAGTTGTATATTTTAGAATCCAAAAAAGCTGAATTAGAAGATAAATTATTAGATGAAGAATTAAATAAATTCTTTGAAACCGAAGGAAATATTGCAGTAATAGAAGAATTATCAAAACAATTCGCTGATTTTCTTATCGAAAACTATAGTTCTGAAGAAATGCAAACAATAACAAGCGAAGAAAACGATTTCGAATATGAAATACCAATAAACAAAATGAACGCTATAACTATGCTTATGAATTTAGGATATAGTGAAGAAGAAATTAAAAATATGGAAAAAGATTCATTAACACAAAAAATACAAACATACTTCATAGAAAACAAAGAACAGCTTAATGAATACTTTAAAACCTATTATGACTACAATTCATTTAATGCAGAATCATTAGTAACTTCATATTCAAATTACATATATTCAGATTTGATAAATTCAGCTACAGAAAGTTCTGATACTAAACCTCAGACAGATTACAAAGATCTAAAAGAACAAGTTGATTTATATCCTAAAAATATAGAAGTACAAGAAGCTTGGAAAGATTTTGCTGCCGCTTCAACTACAAGCTGGTCTGATGAAAACGGATATGAAAACTACAAAGAAAAATTAGACGCTCTAAATGAAGCCCTAAGAAACGCATATATGAACCAAGGAAGCGAAGACAAGAGCTTTGAAGCCGTAATAAAATAAATTAAGCCGGTCAGATGACCGGCTTAATTATTTAAAACCTTTTTTAAAAAGTTTATTCTTTTGTATATTCAGCATCAATTACATCATCATCTTTTTTATCGTTTGATGTATTTTCGCTTTGGGCATTACCTGAAGCTTTACCTTGTTCACTTTCTTGCTGAACTTGTTGATAAGCTGCTTGAGAAATTGCATACATTGTTTGTTGAAGTTCTTCAGATAATTTCTTCAATTCATCATTAGATTTATTTGTATCCAATGCTTCTTTTAGAGCTTTTTTCTGTTCTTCAAGTTTTGTTTTATCAGATTCTGAAATTTTACCTTCAAAATCTTTAACAATTCTATCAGCAGCACCGATTAAAGATTGAGCATTGTTTTTAACTTCTGCTTCTTCTTTTTTCTTTTTATCAGCTTCAGAATTCATTTCAGCTTCTTTAACCATTCTATCTATATCTGATTCAGATAAGTTAGATGAATTTGTAATTGTGATTTTTTGTTCTTTATTTGTTGCCTTGTCTTTTGCTGTAACATTTACAATACCGTTTGCATCGATATCAAATGTAACTTCAATTTGAGGCATACCTTTCATTGCAGGCGGAATACCATCTAGTCTGAACATACCTAATGATTTATTATCACTTGCCATCGGTCTTTCACCTTGCAGAACGTGGATATCAACTGCTGTTTGGTTATCATCCGCTGTTGAGAATGTTTGAGATTTTGAAACAGGAATTGTGGTGTTTCTTGGAACAAGAGGGGTCATAACACCGCCCAATGTTTCAATACCCAATGTTAAAGGAGTAACATCCAACAATACAATATCTTTAACTTCACCTGCTAATACGCCTGCCTGAATAGCAGCACCAACAGCAACAACTTCATCAGGGTTAACCGATTGGTTAGGATCTTTTCCTGTGTATTCTTTAACTAATTGTTGAACAGCAGGAATACGAGTTGAACCACCAACTAAAACTACTTCATTCAAGTCTGATTTTGAAATGCCTGCATCTTTAATCGCACGTTCAACAGGTGTTTTACATCTTTCTAACAAATCATGTGATAATTCTTCAAATTTAGCACGAGATAAAGTCATATCAAGGTGTTTAGGACCATTGGCATCTGCTGTTATAAATGGAAGGTTAATGTTTGTTTCAACAACGCTTGAAAGTTCACATTTAGCTTTTTCAGCAGCTTCCTTTAATCTTTGCATTGCTTGTTTATCGCTTCTTAAATCAATGCCTTCTTGTTTTTTGAATTCATCACATAGCCAATCTATAATTTTTTGGTCAAAATCATCACCACCAAGATGTGTATCACCTGATGTTGATAATACTTCATGAACACCATCGCCTATTTCAAGAACCGAAACATCAAATGTACCACCACCAAGGTCAAATACCAATACTTTTTCTGATGTTTTCTTTTCAAGACCATAGGCTAATGCCGCTGCAGTCGGTTCATTTACGATACGAAGAACATCCAAACCCGCAATTTTACCTGCGTCTTTTGTTGCTTGTCTTTGCGCGTCATTAAAATAAGCAGGAACAGTAATAACAGCTGATGTTACTTTTTCACCAAGATAGCTTGAAGCATCATCTGCCAATTTTCTTAAAATCATAGCGGAGATTTCTTGCGGAGTATAATCTTTACCGTCTATATTTTTCTTATAGTCCTCTCCCATGTGTCTTTTTATTGAAATTATAGTATTATCAGGATTTAAAATTGCCTGACGTTTAGCTAATTGTCCAACCAATCTTTCGCCGTTTTTTGCAAAACCAACGATTGAAGGAGTTGTACGAGAGCCTTCAGCGTTTGCAATAACAGTCGGTTTTCCGCCTTCCATAACCGCAACAACTGAATTTGTTGTACCTAAGTCGATACCAATTGTTTTAGCCATAATTATAAATCTCCTTTTTTATTTTTTCTTATAGCTATAAAATAACACTGTTTTAAAAGATTATTAAAAAAATAAACAATTTCTTAATGTTTTAAATTTAATATTAAAAAAGCGGTTAATTTAACCGCTTGATTTTATTT
>CALUWL010000068.1 GCA_944324445.1 Candidatus Gastranaerophilales bacterium
GTGCTTTCAGGTAAGCAATTAGCATTTATTTGAATTCTTTTGCCGTTGACATTTATATCTGTATCAATTCCGTTTAATTCCTTGTATCTTTCAAAATCGTTTTGGCTTCTGTAATCTGTACCTTTTTGAAACATGTATCTTAAAACGGCTGGTGCGTTAGGGTTTTTGGGTTTAATAGGGGGAGTATTCATATTCCAGTTGAATAAACAAACATTCGAATCTGTTGGATTTAAAACAACATGGGTATTATTTTCAAGCCTGAATTCTTCTATGTCGTCTGTAGAAATTTTAGGATTACCGCAAAAAGAAATAACTCCTTTTTTATTATTTTGCACAATTGAATTCATTGAATATTTTGATTTTTCATAGTTTTTCATTATGTCTTTTTTGGAAACGCTGCTTGGATGTACAACAACCATTGAAACTTTATTTAAATCATAATATTTTCTTGCAAAGTTCATTATATCTTCTTTTGTAATGCTGCTAATTAAACCTCTGTAATTTGCAAATAAATCCAGAGAGTTATCTAGCATGCAGCCGCCTAAAAGTTCGCATATGTAGCTGCTATCACTTGATAGCAGTTCAAACTGTTTAGTTACTGCTTTTTTTATTGCTTCTATGTCTTCATCAGCCAGAGGAGTTGTTTGTAGTTTTTGGATGGCATCATAAAATATATCTATACCTTTTTGCTCTTCTCCGGCATTCACACCGATTACACTTAACAGGGCGTATGGGTCGTTTTTATTCAAACCTACTTTTTGCATGCTTGAAACATAATCTGCATTAATTTCTTCCAGATTATTCTTTAAATCAGAACTTGAGCAATTAGTAAGATAGTAATCTAATATAGTAGAAATTATAAAATCTCTGCTGCTTTGTGGTTTAGGGCCGGCAAAAGCCATCATTACCGTTGTATAATTTGTTTTAGGTGTTCTTATATCTTCTCTTGTGCTTTGTGTTATTGGGGTTAATATTTCCTTATTTTGAGATTGCGAATTTTGATTATCTGATTTAATCGTAAAGTTTTTAGAAATTAAATCCATGGTTTGATTGATATCAACATCGCCGATTACAACAGTATAAAGATTTTCAGGGGTATAGTATGTTTTGTGATGATTTACAACATCATCCCTTGTGAGGTTTGAAACGGTGTCAATAGACCCTGCGACAAGATTATGAGAATTTGACTTTATTTGAAATAAATTTCTTATAACTTTATCATAAGCAACTGTTGCAGGGTCATCATTTATCATTGAAATTTCAGAGCATATTGGGCCTTTTTCTGATTCCAATGCTTCAGAATAAAAAGCAGGATTTGAAATCATGTCTCCCTGAATTTTGATAGTTTTTGCTAAATTATTTTCGCTCATATATGGAGCGGTAATATAGTAATCTGTTTTAGCGTAATCAGTTGAAGCATTTGTGCTTGCGCCCATTAGGCTTGTTAATTTAAAAACATCCCCGTCTTTTAAATTAGATGACCCTTTAAAAAGACAATGTTCAATACAATGGCTGATGCCCCTTATTTTGTCTGTTTCGTTCATTGAACCGCCATCAAGAAAAGTTTTTACTATTGTAGCTTTATCTTTTCTTGGCATAATCGCAACTTTTTGACCGTTTTGAAGTTGATATAAAAATACAGGATCGCCGACAGGAGAACTTATCTGACCTAATAATGTATAATTTTTAGCTATATTAGGACTATATAAAGGGTTAAAAGGGAAAACGTTGCTTTGATTATATAAGCTTGCCGTATAAGGATTTTGAACATATTGATTTTGCATACAATTGTTTTGTGCGCAACCAATGTTATTATAAGGCATTTGCATATATTGATAATTGTTTTGAAAAACGTTTGGATTTATATATTGAAAAGACATAAAATTCCTATACCTTTATAATCATATAAAAAACAATAAAAATAAAAATATTGATATATTTTACACAAAAAGTAACAAAAATTTAATTACTCTGTCGAATTTTATGTATAAACGATATTTTTTGATGTATCATGAGGTTATTGTATTTAAGTAATAAGGTTTTATATGAAAAAAGAAAAAATAATCGGCATTCCTCGCGCTATGCTATATTATAATTATTTCCCTTTTTGGTTTGGATTTTTTAATAATCTGGGTTTTAAAATCCTATTATCTGACCCGACCACTAAAAAAACTATCTCAGATGGCGCATCTTTAGTTGTTACTGAAACTTGTCTTCCGATAAAAGTTTATGTGGGGCATGTTATAAATTTAATTGAAAAAGGAGTAAAAAACATCTTTGTTCCTTCTGTTCAATCAATTGCTCCTAAAGTTTATAATTGTTCTAAAATAAGAGGGCTTCCGGATTTAATAAGAAATGTTGTTAAGGGTGATTTCAATATTATTGAAGCAACACTTGATAAATCTGAAAAAAATAATGATTTGATTGATTTTTTAACAGAAATTGCTAATCAATTTGATATTAAAGATTATGTCTTAATTAAAAAAGCTATGCAAGCAGCTTTTGTTGTGCAAAACAACTTTAATGTAATGGTTCAAAATGGCTTAGAATTTGATGAAGCTCTAAAATATGCAAAAGAAGGCAAAGTAATTATACCGCCTAAAAAAGAGGATAAACCTATAAGTGTTGCTTTAATAGGGCACGGGTATAACATCTATGATAAAAGAGTGTGTATGGATATTTTCAAGAAATTAGAGAATATGGATGTTCGTGTTTATAATGCCTATCAATTAACAGTTGAACAATTAAAAGGCGGAATGAATTTATTAAATAGCTCTTTGTATTGGGCAAATCAATATGAAATGACAGGATGCGCAGGACACTACTTTACAGATAGAAAAATAGATGGAATTATTACAATTACTGCTTTTGGTTGTGGCCCTGACAGTTTAATGCTCGAAGATATAAAAAGAAAAGCTAAAAAATACGCTAAACCTCTTTTAAATTTAACTATAGATGAGCATACTGGAGAAGCCGGCTTTATTACACGAATTGAAGCATTCTGTGATATGCTTATAAGAAGTAAACGTGCTAAAGAAGTAAAAATGAAAGAAAATTTTCAAACATTAAATGTATAATAAAAGCCCTGATTCAGGGCTTTTTAATTTACTCATCTTCTTCAATTTCATCGCTATCTGTTATCGCTTGAGCTACAAAATTAAATTCATCATCATCTTCAATTATTTCAAATGTACATTCATCATCAGATTTGTTCATTTTCATTATGATAAGTTCGTCATCTTCGCTATCTGATGTTGGTAAAGTATCTTCTTCAACCACAGATAAAAGAGCATAATCGTTTCCGCCGACATTGACTACTTCTTGTAATTTCATATAAATTTCTTCGCCGTGCTCTCCTATTGTTTTAATAATTTGAGAATTGTTTTCTTCTTGCATTTTTTCTCCTTTTATTGGTTATTATCCAAATAGTCTTGCAAAATTACACATGCTGCAACAGTGTCAATCATTCCTTTGTTTTTAGTATATTTTTTTCCTTGAGAACGTAAAATACCTTCTGCTGTCTCAGATGAGAGTCTTTCATCTTGTTTTAATATGGTGCAGGATGTTTCAAGCGGTTTTATAAAATCAAGACAATTTTTTGCCTGAAAACCTAGTGTTCCATCCATGTTATAAGGTAGTCCAATTAAAATTAAATCTGTTTTATATTCATCTAGAATTAATTTAATCTCGTTTATTGCTTTTTTGTCATCCGTCCTTTGGATAACTTTAAGAGGAACGGCTCCTAGTCTTAAACCATCTGAAACAGCGACTCCAATTCTTTTTGTTCCTATATCAAGGGCAACTATTCTTTTTTTTATTTCCATTTTGCCTCAATGTCTTTTTTTAATTTTTTTAATTCCTCTATTGTAAAATTTGTCTTGCATTCCTGTGCAAATAGATTTTTTTCTTTTGCAGAATGTAAATTTTGTAATACATAAAAATAAAGACTTTTTTCTATCATATTAGAGATTAATAATTTTAAATACGGGTTTTTAAAGCATAAGCTATATGCTGCTGCAGATGTTATTTTGAGTCCGGCAAGTTTTGCAACATAAGCTTGAATTAATAGCCTGCTTTGAAGCTCGATTAAAAATTTCTTATCATTGATTAAATATTTATCAATATAAAATGAGATTCTTTCATCAATTTTATCAATTGATAATATGCGATTACTTTCAATTTCTTTAATTAATTTATCTATAATTTCATTTTGATTTGGTGCATAGAACCAGTTTTCAACAACTTTGGCATTAATAAATTTTTTAACCTTTGCTTGATTTAGATTTATGGTCTCTAGTTTTGAATTGATAAACTCTGATACATCGTAATTAATTTTTTCAATATCATTTAATAAATTTTTCCAAACAATAAATTCATAAGGTAAAATTGTATTGTTTTTTAGATTCTTTTCATAATAATATGAAAGTATGCTTTTTAGCGCTATTGGGTTAATTTCAACTGCTATAGAATCAGAAAATAATCTTTTTACAATAGATTCAAAGTTTTCATCTTTTAGACCGCCAAATCCCATACAGGCAATTATCCCATCTAAAAGGTTAATTGTGATAAAAGCGCAATCAATAATATTTTTGGAATCTTTTCTTGAAAAAACAAGAGAAAAATTAGATTTTCCGTCAACAAAACTTATGTAACATCTATAAATTTTTGAATTTTCTGTAAATAATTTATTTTTATAGTCCGGATAATGAAATTTAATTTCTTTTAAGGCTTTTTCGGTTTCTTCTCTTGTTTTTAAGTTAATATTTTGATTTAAAAGAGCATATTCTAACCCTTCTATTGCCAAAGGTGATTTGGTATTATTTAGCACATGTACAATTGTTTCAAGTTCGTCTTGTTCTAAATTTAACTGGACCAATAATGAAAAAGCGTTTGCAAGTTTATCTCCTTCGAATTCTTCAGATAAATTATCTAAAAGTGAAAGTCTTTCATCTTTTGGAATATTTTGATAAAAATCAAGAAGATCAATTTGCACTTCAGGGTCATTCATTGCATCGTTTAAAAAGTTCATTACTCCGTCTTGAGCAAGTTTTTCCGGATGTTTTACATAGTGATTGATGTTGTCGTAATTAAAATCAATCCCTCTTTGTTTTAAAAGTGAAATTATAAAGAATTTCTTTTCATCAGATACTTCCTTGTTTTTCAAAAATTCCAGCGCATGTTTTTCAAATATTTTGCTGTCAACTAATTCATTTAAAAAAATAGCGCAAACATTTGAATAATCGGATTTATCATCAGAAAGTTCTTTTAATAAAACTTTTGCAATTAAATCTTTATCATCAATTTTTTTTAATAATTCAATATCTTCATTTAATTTAGAGCTTGTAATTTCAATATTGCCTGTATATTTGTTTAATACAGACATTATAGTTGCTCTATTTTGCATTTTATCTGACGGGTTTGACATTATTTTCTTTGAACACCCCATAATAAATCAAGAATTTTTTGCGCTTCAGCGCTCATTAAACCGTCTTGCAATATAAGATATTGAACCGCAATTAATGTGCATTCTGAACATATATTTACCCCGGGGCCTTTTACCATTTTGGGTACTTGCGTGTTTGGACGTTTGCAGAAACTGCAATATTCAACTTCAGATTGTTTATCATTAACTTTTGAATGTTTCTTTTCAAAAGAAACAACTTTTTTCTCTTTCAAAATAACTCCTTAACTTTGCTTAATTATAACTATTTTAGAATAATTTTGAATTATGTACAATATTTATTTTTTAATAAATGTTAATTTTTGTAAACATTATTTTTGGTAAAATGTCAATTTTTGAATTAAAAAATACTTTATATATGTACGAGTGATATTATTTTAGGAGCTTACTATATGGCAATCGGTGCTCACGATAAATTAGATAAAGCATTAGTCAGAAAATATCAAAGTTTAAAAGTTGATAATGCAATTGTTCAAAGTTCAATGATAGATCCTAATAAAATGCTTGAAACAATGAATGATTATGCAAACGCTCACATGGAAGCATATCGAATTCATCAAGCATTACGTGATATATGCACAAAAGCAATTTCTATGAATATTCATTATACAAAAATGAAATCAGTTAAATCAAAGAAAGAAAGAATAGCGGAAGCTGCAAAAAAAGTTGTCGCAGCACAAATGGCTAAGAAAAATGAATTAGCAAGAAAACTTGCAAAAGAGCCTCGTCCAACGACGGCTTAAAAAAATATGAATAGGTTTTGTGTGTGTTATAGCCTCTTTAATTCAAAGAGGTTTCTTTTTATAGCTATTTACTTATTTTAAAATGTGTAGTTTAATATAAATGTTACCCCGACATTTTGTGGTGAAACTTATGATAGAGATTTTAAAAACCACTGATAACAAACTGGTTGAATTAGGAATAAACGAAGCTCAAAGCGGCTCTTGGTTTAATCTTATAGACCCAACTTATGATGAAATTCAGAAAGTTTCACTTATATTAAATTTGGATGAAAGTTTTTTAAGAAATTCACTTGACGTTGACGAACGTTCGCGTATCGAAATCGAAGATGATTGCCTTCTTATAATTACAAACATCCCTTTAATGGAAGACGAAGGAACCTATGATACTTTGCCTTT
>CALUWL010000069.1 GCA_944324445.1 Candidatus Gastranaerophilales bacterium
CCAATTTATCATAGCTTATGGTCTCATTGTTTTCCAGTAATATATTTTTTTCATCTCGATTAATTTTAACTACTTTGGAATTTAATTTAACATCAATATTAAACCAATTTTTAAATTTAGCAGGATTAGATACAAGCATGTTATCTCTTTGCGATATAACATTAGAAACATAATAAGGCAGTCCGCAATTAGCTATTGAAATTTCGTTTGTTTTCTCAATAATTAAAATTTCAGCCGATTCATCTAATCTTCTTAATCTGGCAGCACAACTTGCTCCTGCTGCTCCTCCGCCTATTATAACTATTTTCATATAATCTTGCTTTCAATTAACTTATTAAGATAATTATAATATAAGTACTGGCAAAGTTAAAATATATGTTTAAAATTGCAAATTCTATTTGCATGAATGCTTCTTATGGTAGAATGTTTCTTGAAGGTATTAAATTTAAAAGGTTCTTTAAATGAAAAAGGCATTAATTACAGGTATTACAGGTCAAGACGGAAGTTATTTAGCAGAATTGTTGCTTGAAAAAGGATATGAAGTCCACGGCATGAAAAGGCGTGCAAGTTCGTATAATACTCAAAGAATTGATCATCTGTATCAAGATATTCACGAAAATTCAAATTTCAAATTGCATTATGGTGATTTATCGGATTCATCAAATTTAATAAGATTGGTTCATGATATTGAACCTGATGAAATATATAATCTTGCAGCACAATCACATGTTAAAGTTTCTTGGGATTGTCCTGAATATACTGCAGACTGTGATGCTATGGGAACATTGAGATTGCTTGAAGCAATTAGAATGAATAAGTTTGAACAAAAAACGAAATTCTACCAAGCTTCAACATCAGAATTATATGGTCTTATTCAAGAGCCTATACAAAATGAAAAAACGCCTTTTTATCCTCGCTCACCCTATGCGGTTGCAAAATTATATGCATATTGGATTTGCGTGAACTATAGAGAATCTTTTAATATGTTTGCTGCTAACGGAATATTATTTAACCATGAATCTCCAAGAAGAGGTGAAACCTTTGTAACAAGAAAGATTACTATGGCAGCAACAAAAATAAAAGTCGGCTTGCAAGAAAAACTATATTTGGGAAATCTTAATGCTAAGCGCGATTGGGGACATGCTAAAGATTATGTTGAAGGTATGTGGAGAATTCTTCAACAAGATAAACCTCAAGACTATGTTCTTGCAACCGGAACTACAACATCAATAAGAGATTTTTGCCTTATGGTATTTAAGGAGCTTGGAATAGAGCTTGAATTTGTTGGGCAAGGCATAAATGAAAAAGGAATAGATAAAGCAACAGGAAAAACTTTAATTGAGGTTGACCCAAGATACTTTAGGCCCGCAGAAGTTGACCTTCTTTTAGGAGATAGTTCAAAAGCAAGAAAAGAGCTTGGCTGGGAACCTAAGTATGATTTAAAAATGCTTGTTAAAGAAATGGTAGCCAGTGATTTAGAATTAGCGAAAAAAGAAAAGACGCTAAAAGAAAATGGCTATCAAGTCTTGATACCTCAAGAAGCATAGTATAAATACAATAATTAGATACTTTTTCCGAGATTATAAGCCTCTTTAAGGGATTGATGATTGTTTATATCGTTTATTCCTGTTACGCCGAGTGCTTTTATAACTCTTTTTAGGTCGGTTTTTGAGAAGCATTCAATCCAGCCTTCAAGACCGTTAATTACTCTTTGCATTAGTTTTTCATCAGTATCAGCTGCGCTCATTAAAAGATAAACATCTCTAAAAGCATAATTTGATTGGAACAGAGGGTTTGTTCTATCTATAAATGTTTTCATTTGACCTGACATTTCATAATAATAAACAGGAGTTGCAAAAACAATAACATCAGATATTTTCATTTTTTCTAAAATTTCATTCATATCATCATTGATAATGCATTTATGACTGGTTATACATGCAAAACAGCCTTTGCAGAAATTAAGATTTTTTTCGCATAAATACATAATTTCACAATCATTGCCGTTTTCTTTTACCCCTTTTTCAAATTCAAGCGCAAGTTTTGCGGAATTTCCGTTTCTTCTTGGGCTTGTCGCTATGATTAAAACTTTTTTAGACATATACATTCTCCTTTTAATTTAAATTTTTATTATAAAAAGCAGCTATTTTTTCAAAAGGTATTTTATCCGCTTTATCGTACAAATCTGTATGATTAGCATCTTTTATTATTAAAAGTTCTTTATTTTCAAGTGTTAATTTTTTGTATATATCTTCGCTAAAATATCTGCTGTGCGCTTTTTCACCATGAATCATTAAAATAGGAGTTTGAATTTCATCGATATATGCAAGTATAGGTAAATTAATTAATGATAAAGAAGATGTTGCATTCCAAGCGCCGTTTGAATTTATTGAATTTTTATGAAAACCTCTTTTTGTTTTGTAATAATCAAAATAATCTTTTACAAATTGCGGTTCTGAACCTGATAATTTTTCTGGTAATCCTGAAGCTTTTGCATAATTTTTATTTTTATAATCCAAAGTCCTTTGTTTATTTAAACTTTCTTTTATTTTATATCTTGCTGCTTTATCAATAGTATCGTTATATCCTTTAGCGCTCACTCTTGTCATATCATACATTGTCGAAGTTACGACTGCTTTTATTCTTGTATCAATTTGAGCAGCATTTAGTGCAAAGCCTCCAAATCCGCAAATACCTAAAATGCCGATTTTATTGGAATCAGTATTTTTATAATTGCTTAAGAAATCTACAGCTGCGCTAAAATCTTCGGTGTTTATATCGGGTGATGCAACATTACGAACATTTCCCTTGCCTTCATCTGTATACGAAGGGTCAAAAGCAAGAGTAATAAAACCCTTTTGAGCTAAAGTTTGCGCATAAAAGCCTGAAGCTTGTTCTTTTACTGCTCCAAATGGTCCTGATATTGCAATTGAAGGTAGTTTATCATTTTTTTGTATACCTTTTGGAATATATAAATCTCCTACAAGCTCAATTCCAAATCTGTTTACAAATTTCACTTTTTGAACCGTAACATTTTCATTTTTGGGAAAAGTTTTATCCCACTTTTTGCTATCTGCTAAAGCCATATTATTTATTCCTCCTGCAATCAAAAGAAATGTAAAAACAAATATTAAGTACTTAAACATTTTTACTCCGTATCATTAAAAAACGATTAACTTATACAATTTATTTTATTAAATTAAATTTTTTACTGTAAGCTTTTACATTGAATTTTATATTATTTTTATTATGACTCTTTTTTATAAAATAGCAAATACTTATATTTTATAGTTAATTATGCTTGACATGTATATTTGAATTCTATAAAATTCAAATATGGAAATTAGAGTATTAAAATATTTTTTAGCCGTAATTCAAAATCAAAATATATCAAAAGCTGCAAATGCACTACACCTTACTCAACCTACTTTATCAAGACAACTTCAAGAGCTTGAATGTGAATTGGGACATAAATTATTTGTTCGCGGCAAGCATGGTATAACTTTAACTCAAGAGGGGTTGTTGCTTAAAAAGCGCGCAGAAGAAATTGTTGAAATGGTTGAAAAAACTCAATCAGAATTCAGAGTAAACAAAAATACTTTTTCGGGAGATATTTATATAGGCGGCGGAGAAAGTAAATCCGTAAAATATATTGCAGAAGTAATCAAAGAAGTTCAAATTGAATATCCTTTGATTAAATTTCATATTTATAGCGGTAATGGAGAGGATGTAGCAGAAAAACTTGATAAGGGGTTGTTGGATTTTGGAATACTTATTCAACCTATCGATTTATCAAAATACAATTCAATAACGCTTCCATCTAAAGATCAATGGGGGCTTATTTTAAGAAAAGATGACAAATTAAGTAAAAAGAAATTTATAACTGTTGACGATTTAAATAATGTACCCTTAATAGCCTCAAGACAACTATCAAAAAAATATATTTCAAAAAGCGATTTTACGGATTGGTTTAGAGGAAATATAGATAATTTAAACATAGTAGCAACTTACAACCTTTTGTATAATGCTTCTGTTATGGTTGAAAATTACATAGGCTGTGCAATTGGCTTAGATAAGCTGATAAATAATGAAAATTTATGTTTTAGGCCGTTTTATCCTAAGCTTGAATCGCAGCTAGACTTTGTTTGGAAGAAAAATCAGGTTTTATCTCCTGTTTGTAATTTATTTTTGGAAAAATTAATCCATAAAATATAAGCATCAAAATTTAAACATAACTTCAGTGCTTATATTGTAAATTTTTATTTTAAATATTAATAATTTTGCTCTATACATTAAATATTTACATGTTTTAATAATAATATAATTGTGTGAGGTAATGTGTTGTTGAGTGTTTCAAATTTATCCAAAGTACACAATATTAATCAAATAAAAACCTCTAAAAAATCTAATTCAATTTCTTTTAAAGGTAATATTGATGAATTTGTTTCAAAACCTGAAGTTGTTTTTGGTGATATACCAACTTCGCAAGTGCAAGAAATCATCGATTTTACAAAAACATCAAAGCCAATGAATTCAGGTTGGACTTCTAGCGTTTTTGAATACAAAGGAAAAATTATAAAAGCACCAAAGGAAAAAACTTCTACTAATCCGCAACTTGAACTTCAGGCAAAAGGTCAAAATTTAAAGGAATATTTTGCGCTCCAAAAAATAAAAGAAATTTCTCCTGATATTGCCACCAATCCTTATGGAATTGTTAAAAATAAGGATTCATATTACTTAATTGAACAAATGGTTCAAGGGTATCATCCATATAAAAAGAAAGTAAGTTTTGAAATATTAAAAGATTTATTATCTAAATTATACAATTTAGACACTAACGGAATAATAAATTGCGATCTTCAAGCAGGAAATATATTCATTGATAATAATAAAGCAAAATTAATTGATTTTGGATCATATAATCTTATAGTTAATAATGGGTTTGTTGCAGGTTCTGATAGCATTCTTTTTGAACTTTTTAAACCAAACGGGCAAATATATAATGAAACAAATTTAGATTTTCCTATTCGTTTTATGAAAACTTTTCTTGCTCCTAAATTTTCTGATACAAAAAATTTAATGGATAACCCATACATTAATATGCCTTCAAACGCAACAAATTTTGAATTAAGAACACTATATACTCATCTTATAGATAATAGTGAAGAAAATCCTTTGGAATTTTTCAAAGGTTATTTAAAATTAAAAGCAAACGAATATCATTCAAAATTAAAATCATTTATGCAATCTCTAAATCCCGAGAATTTAGCAAATAATGGTTTGAATGACGACCAAATTAATGCAATTAAAGAAGGTTTAAAAAATGCAATTAGTTTTGAAGAATTATCTCAAAATTTATTGCAATCAAATGATGAAGATATTATAAAAGCGCAGCTTGCAAAATTGCAGCTAAGAACATTTTTAAATTTAGGAGATTCTCTAAAATCTCCGATTGAAAACTCTAAAAAACTTCAAGCTGCTTACAATAATCTTATTTCGATTTTAGAAGAAGGCATAAAAAATAACGATGGAGATAAGAAAGAATATTTCAGTAAAACTTTAGAATTTTTCAAGAAAGTTTTTGAAAATTATAATTTTGTTGATGGACAAGTTGATATTCCTGAAAACGAAGATTTAATTAAAGTTTTATTTAAAAAAATACCTGAAACTATTCAAAATGAAATTAAAGCAAATGTCCCCAAAATTGAACAAAACATTAAATCATCTTCAAATAAAAAACTTCTTCCTTTTATTGCGCTTGGCGCAATCATGGTGGGAACTGTTGCTTTTATTATTAAAAAGGTTAATTTTTCCGTAGGGAAAAATTTAACTCCAGAAACCAAAAAGCCGCTTGATACACTTATCAATCACAATTTATCAAAAAATTTAAGTTCAACTTTTTCAAAATTTAAAAGATAAATATGTATGTTTTGAAACATTTAAGTAAATTCATATACGTTGAGTATTTTGGTAATTTTTATTTGAACACCAAGGCAATTTTGATTGTCGGAAATTGATGCGCATTTGCACTGGTTTTATTAGGGATATACTTGACTCTTTTGTTTATATGTAATAAAAGAGAGTACCTTTGATTGATACTCTCTTTTATGGTGGGCCATCCTGGACTCGAGCCCGAAGGGAGCCTTGGCGACCTTGTGCGGTAACGCACTTTATCTCACCCTATCCAGGGGTGCGCTTTTTGCCACCTTGAGCTAATAGCCCTAGATACAATAAAAGAGAGTACCTTTGATTGATACTCTCTTTTATGGTGGGCCATCCTGGACTCGAACCAGGGACCTCACCCTTATCAGGGGTGCGCTCTAGCCACCTGAGCTAATAGCCCGTATATTTTAAAATCTATTTAGTTGTCATTTAACTCGATTGAACTTTCACCCGTTAGTCTGGAGTCCCACCCAGAGCCACCTGAGCTAATAGCCCGTATATTTTAAAACTTATTTAGTTGTCATTTAACTCGATTGAACTTTCACCCGTTAGTCTGGAGTCCCACCCAGAGCCACCTTAGGCTAATA
>CALUWL010000070.1 GCA_944324445.1 Candidatus Gastranaerophilales bacterium
CTGAAAGAGTTCTTAAAATGCGTCCTATTCAAAGACAAATTGATTTTTACACAAGACAAAAACAAGCTCTACAATAATAAAAAGCCCCAATCGGGGCTTTTTTTATAGTAAAAATTGTGTTCCGACAACAATTTTATGCGAATCAGATCCACCTTGATTTTGAGCAAAAACATAATTCAACATAACCCTCATAGTCTGCCCTAATATAAAATAGTTAATACCTGCTGTATATTCTCTTATATTGTTGTTTGCAACCATTTTATTAGGGTCAAAATCATCATATCTTAAAAGGACTTCCAATTTCTTTGTAATTCTGTATGCTAATGTTATATTATAGCCCCATCTTTTTTTATCGGTTAAACCAGATGCTCCGTTTGAACCGTCTGCGTTTTGATATTCAGCAAGCAGCCAAAATCTTTTATAATCATATCTTATAGCTGCACTTGCAACAAAGAAATCTTGGGCATTTCTTGCGCCCGCTTGTATGCCGCCGCCAATATTTAAGTTTCCGTATTTTTCTTTAACTTTTGCTAACGGTTTAAAATTTACCCAAAGGTCTGTTTCAACTCCGGGAAAAAATTCGCTATACCAAGTATCAGAGCTGTATCCGCCTAAGTCATAGTCCATATATTTATAATCACCTTTTAAACGAACACCTGTTTTTCTTATATTTCCAAAGTTTCTTGCAGTTTGTGAGCGGGTTAAAAACGGTACTAAATAAGGGCATTGTCCGCCTTCGTAGCCGACAGTCGGTCGAGATGTACCAAACATTAGCGTATTGTGCGGAATTCTTTTTGTTTCAATCCAAGCATCAAGTACTAATTTATGGAAAAAATCATCATGCATATCAGGCGTTAAGTCAAAAAGTAAGTTATAGCCTTCTTTTTCGCTTCTAAATTTACCTTTTAAACCTACGTTAATTAATTGTGTATTATATTTAAAATCAGAATCATCTTTATTTATGGTTTCGCCCATATTAAAAATGAAACTTCCCTGCAAGCCGATATCTTTAATAGGACCTTTGCTAAACTGAGCGGTAAGCTGTTTTTTAAACATGCCTTCCGAATTATTTAAATCATATTCTTTTTCGATTATCCCTCTTAGAGCTTCTTTTGAATATGGATTTATTTCTTTTTCGATTTTTTCTTCAAGAGTTTTTTCTTGTTTTTCTAAAATAATCGGTTCTTCAAGAATTACTTCTTTTTCGCCTTCAATTAAATCTTTTTTTCTTTCAATATTTTCATCAGGCAAAATTATGACATCATCTTTTGAGCTTTCTTCAACAGCAAAAACAGGTGTCATAAATAAAATTATAAAAAATATAAATACAATCTTTTTCATATTTTAGGGAATAAAAACGGCTCATAAAGTTATTTTATAAGCCGTTTTGATGTTATATAATTATTCTTCTTTGTTGTGATCGTCTCTAAGGTATGCCATCCAGAATAGTAATACTACAAATACTAATGCTCCGACTATGTTTCCAAGTGTAACCGGAATTAAATTGTGGATGAAAAATGTTTTCCAAGTTAATGTTGCCAATTGATCAGCTCCAAGACCCGAAGCAGCAACAACTGAAGGAACAGATTTCATTAAAATTCCGCTAGGAATAAAGAACATATTAGCAACGCTATGTTCATAACCTGAAGCAACGAATGTCATAATAGGGAAGAATATTGCAAAAATCTTACCTATAACACGTCTTGAGCTTGTTGCCATCCAAACAGCTAAACATACTAACCAGTTACATAAGATGCCTCTGCAGAAAGCTTCTACAAAAGTCAAATTGACTTTCATGTGAGCATTTGTAAGAGTATTAGCACCCAGTGCATCGTGTGCATTATGACACATAGCTCCGTAGTAAACTAAAAATGCTAAAATAATTGAACCTATGAAGTTTCCTAAATATACAATAGACCAGCTTCTAAAAAGTTTTGTCCAAGTGATTTTCTTTTCTATAACAGAAAACATCATCATTACGTTACCTGTAAAAAGTTCAGCTCCTGTTAAAACAACCATCATAAGTCCTGCTGCAAATACCATAGCTCCGATTAACTTTGAAGCACCCCAGCCGAGTGTTTCTGCTGTACCTGTTGAAACAGTTAGGCTGACTTGAGCACCGTATGCTATAAAAGCACCTGCTGCAATAGCTAAAACAAACATTTTTGATTTTCTATATGCTGCTTTTTGAGGCATAACTTTTTCTGAAAAACCATGTGCAACTTCATTTGGTGCAAGACAGTCTTTGTTGTCAATTACTTGATTTGACATAAATATCTCCTTAGTTTTGTTGTAATGCTAAAATAACGGTGGAAATTCATCCGAAAAAAATTGTATTCCTTTAACAATAATTTTCAAGCTTTTTTTTGAAATTTTATAATTATTTTTTTTAAGATAAAAAAAAGAGGGTGTATGCCCTCTTTTTTATTTATTATTGTCTGAGTTATTGAACGCAAACAGTTAATAACACACCTGCTGCAACGGCTGAACCTATAACCCCTGCAACGTTTGGACCCATAGCATGCATCAATAAGTAGTTATTTGGATTATATTCAAGACCTACTTTATTAGATACCCTTGCTGCCATAGGAACGGCAGAAACGCCTGCTGAACCGATTAGCGGGTTGATTTTTTCTTTTGAGAATAGATTCATAATCTTTGCCATAACAACACCTGCTCCTGTTGCAAGAGAGAATGCTACTATACCAAGGATTAAGATGAATAATGTTTGAATTGTTAGGAATTGATCAGAAGATAATTTTGAACCTACTGATAATCCCAAGAATATCGTAATTATGTTAATTAAAGCATTTTCCATTGTATTTGAAAGTCTTTCAACAACTCCGCATTCTTTACATAAATTACCGAATGCAAGCGCCCCAACCAACGGACAAGCGCTTGGAAGGAATAAAATACATAAAGAAAGAACTAAAAGAGGGAAAACGATTTTTTCACGTTTTGAAACTTCTCTTAGTTGTTTCATTTCGATTTTACGTTCTTTATCAGTTGTTAAAAGTTTCATAATTGGCGGTTGAATAACAGGTACAAGCGCCATATAAGAATATGCTGCAACTGCAATAGCACCAAGTAATTCAGGAGCTAATTTTGATGTTACATAAATTGAAGTTGGGCCATCTGCTCCACCTATAATACCAATTGCACCTGATTGAGGTAATGTAAAACCAAATAAACAAAGCGCAAGCAGCAATGCTCCAAATATACCAAACTGAGCAGCACCGCCTAAAAGAGCGGTTTTAGGGTTAGCAATAAGCGGACCAAAGTCTGTCATAGCACCTACGCCCATAAAGATTATTAAAGGAAATAACCCTTGGTGGATACCTGCTTCATAGACTATGTATAAAAAACCGCCTGGTTCATTCATGCCTGCTCCGGGGATATTTGATAAAAATCCGCCAAAAGCAATTGGAATTAAAAGTAATGGTTCATATTGTTTTTTAATTCCAAGCCACATCAAAAACAAGCACACAACAAGCATAATTGGTGAACCGAATTGATGTAAAAATTGTTCAAACGCATTTGTTATATTAGGGTCTGCGGGTTGAACAAAGTTGCAAATCCCTGTGGTTTGCCATAATTGTTGAAAAATTTCACCTATATTCATTTTTTTATCTCCGCTATTAACCTAATGTAACTAATGATTGACCGTTTTTAACTTGATCACCTTGGCTAACGTTTATTGAAATTACTTTACCTGAAGCAGGAGATTTAATTTCTGTTTCCATTTTCATAGCTTCAATAACTAATAAAACGTCGCCTTCTGCTACTTCGTCGCCTTCAGATACTTCAATTCTCAATACAACGCCGGGAAGAGCCGCTTTAATTTCTTGACCTTCACCGGAACCTTGTGTTTTAGCTTCGTCGATACCGGCTTTTACTGCAACATCATAAGATTTTCCGTTAACTGTTGCTTTTGTGCCGTCTAATTTAACTGTATATTTTTTACCGTTTAAAGTTACTGTGTAACCGTTATTTGTGCTTTCACCGTCAGCGCATGCGCAAGCTTTGTTTGGTTCATTTTTTCTAACGCCCAAAGTACCTTTTCCTTGAAGGAACATAATACCTTTTTCTTTACAAGCGCCTGCGATGAAGATATTTTCTTCAGTAACTTCAAGACCTGCATCTTCAAGCATTTTAGTTGCAGCTTTAATACCTTTTGTTTCATCTTTATCGTTTAAATCAACAACAAGTTCTGTTGTAGGTTGAAGATTTAATTGTTCTTCAGCAATTTTAATGATTTCAGGGTCAGCTTCGCAAGGAGTTTTTCCGAAGTAACCAAGAACCATTTTTCCGTAGCCTTCTGCAATTTTTTTCCAAGGACCAAACATAACATTGTTGAATGCTTGTTGGAAGTAGAATTGTGAAACAGGAGTAACAGATGTTGCAAAACCGCCTTTTTCAACAACTTCTTTCATTGCTGCAACAATTTCAGGGTATTTATTCATTAAATTGTTATCACGCAACATTTGAGTATTTGCAGTCAGAGCACCACCCGGCAGAGGAGATTGAATAATCATAGGATTAACAGCTAATGCTTCAGGCGGTAAGAAGTAATCTTTCATACATTCTTTGAAGATTTCTTCAGTTTCTAAAATTTTATTAATATCAATTCCAAGGTCATATTCTGTGTTTTTCAATGCATGCCACATAGAAACAATATCAGGTTGAGCAGTTCCGCCCGATACAGGTTTCATAGCAAGGTCGATACCGTCTGCACCGCCTTCAAGAGCTGCTAAATATGCAGCTAAGCCTGTACCTGCTGTTTCATGGCTGTGGAAGCGGATGTGAGCGTCTTGACCAAGTATTTCACGAGTTCTTTTAATTGTTTCGTATACTTTTCTTGGAGATGAAGTTCCTGAAGCATCTTTAAACGCTAAAGATGTAAAAGGAATTCCCGCATCTAAAATAGAACGTAAAACTTTTTCATAGAAAGCAACGTCATGTGCTCCGCTGCAGCCGATTGGAAGTTCCATCATAGTGATTGTAACTTCGTGGTTTAGGCCGTTATCTGTTATACATTGACCTGAATAAATTAAGTTATTTACGTCATTTAGAGCATCAAAGTTTCTAATTGTAGTAACACCGTGTTTTTTAAACATTTTAGCATGAAGGTTAATCATATCACGAGGTTGAGAATCCAAGCCTACAACGTTAACACCACGTGCTAATGATTGTAAATTAATATCAGGACCAACAGTTTGCCTTATCTTATCCATTGTTTCAAATGCATTTTCTCTGCAATAAAAAATTGGAGATTGGAAACGAGCTCCGCCTGCAACTTCAAAGTGTTTAATTCCTGCTTCTACTGCTGATTTTAGAGCAGGTAAAAAATCATCTACGAATACTCTTGCGCCGTAAACTGATTGAAAACCGTCACGGAATGATGTATCCATAACTTTAATTTGTTTTTTTGTCATTTTTT
>CALUWL010000071.1 GCA_944324445.1 Candidatus Gastranaerophilales bacterium
CCGATTATATGCAGGCAAATAAGAGGTGTTAAATTGTATAAAAGGACTATTTACCCCTGTCATTATTCATCATCCCCTACTAAAAGTTCTTTTTCTTCTTTGTATTTTACCATACTTTCTCTATCAATACCCGGGACTTCTCTTTTTATATGATAAATTAAATCTTCTTGAGTTATTGTATCAGAGCTTTCTATGCATTCATTACAAATACTTTCGATTTGAGAATTATTATATGCTCTTTCAGGTTGCACTGAGCATAAAACCTCTGCAAGTTCATCAAAATCAATCTTACTTAAATCTATGTTTTCACAATCTTTCAAATAATGTTCAAAAACTAAAGCAGCATTAGTTTCATCCGGCGGATCAATACAAACTTTTATAGGCATTCTTTTTGAGCCGCGTATTGCAGAAGGTATTTCCATAGGATTATTTGTTGTTGCAAAAATAGTACAGTGATAATCCTCAGAACAGTTTTCCAAAAATCTTTTTAGTTTGGCATTAATAGACGAGTCTTCGTAAGCAAATCTATCAATCTCGTCAACTAAAATAATTGTCCTTTTGCCCGTATCTAAGAAATTTTGCTGTGCAATTTTTGCATTTGATAAGAGATTATCATAAAAACTCTTTTCTCTGTCACTTTTACTTCTTACAGTTTTTGATGATTTTGCTTCAACAAAATTACAATTTGCACTATTTGCAAATGCTTTTGCAAAGCTTGTTTTGCCGTTTCCAACTGGGCCAAAGAATAATATTGAATTCGGGAATTCAACATCTTGTCCGGCTACTTCTAAAGGCAAAAGGTTTATAAAACTGTCTGTTAATATAAATTTCTCTTTTTCATAACCTGCAATAGAATCAAAACCTTTGTGTTTATTTTTATTGTTTGCAATGAATTCGGCTCTTTCTTGTTTTATGCGAGTGGCAATTAAAAGTGCTTTTTTAGCTTCTTCCAATTGGGCTTTATCAGCATTATTTTTCTTTAACAATTCGCATTTTTCCTCAAGCAAATCAACAACTTTGCTTTGTGTTTCAAGAGCAGCTTCCTGCGCACTTAAAAAACCGCTAATTCTATCATCAGTTTCTTTTTGTATTTTTGCTATCTTTCTTTTTTTAAAAAATCCAGTTACTTGTTTTTTCTTTTGAGCGCATGCATTTTTAATATTTTTCAGCCTTTCTTCAAACTTTTTTGCGACATCATCATCTTCGCCAATTTCGCTATTTACATAGTCAAATTGATCGCCGGAATTAAAATCTCCAAGAGAGATGCCTTTAAAAGCCACTCTTTGATTAACATTATTAAAGGAATTTATATTATTGATTTTATTATATCTAATGCAGTTTATCTTCATAGTACATCACTTATTTAAAATCTAATAATATAAAACACCTGAATAGTTTTTATTGTTAGAAAAATATCAATAATTTTAGAATTTTATATTTACTCATTCTTTTGTTTTTCTTTTTTCTCAAGGATTTTCTTTGTAGTATTAAGTTTTACAGTGTCATCTATTTCTATGTTTTCAATTATACTGTCAATATTTTCATTGATACGTTCATACTTATCTTTTGGTAATCCATACCATATCGAATTAGATAAGATATAGACTTGGTCATCAATTTTCATTTCCCCATATAAACATTTAATAATAGACCATCCTTTATATTTTTATCCATCATCATTTATTAAAATAATTTTATCATTTATAAAATCTAATTCTTCTGAATTTTCTTTTAAACTTTGGTAATAGCTTAAGGATAACTTTTCGTTTTCATAAACTACTCTATGTTCTGATTTTAATTTATATCTTATTTTTGATATGAGTGTTGGGTCATAATCTATTTCCGGTTCAAATAAGAAAAAATTAGAATTTTCATCATTTATCTTGTCCATAAGTACATTATTAAGTTCATTTTGTTTTTGGCTTGACAGATGTCGTAGTCCTTTGAAAAATTTATTTACAACATCACTGTTATTTTAAATATTTTCAAAAAGATTAATTAAATCTTTTAATCTATCATCTAAATAATTCCAGCATGGAATTTCTGTCTCTTTAAATCGCATTCTTATATTAAGTGGACCATATTTACCTATAACAGAACTTATAGTAGAAGAATCCGCAACTGCACTTAAGTGGCGTATAATATCATTGTCTTCTAATTCGGCATTAAATGCATCTTGGGACAATTCTTGTGCATTTTGAAATTCCGTATTTTTAGGATTACTTGATATATTCCGAGTTCCAGCCCGTCTTATACTTGCTCCTTGTTCAATTAATGCAATAGCTGTATAGATTCCAAATGTATCTTCTATTTTATCTTTTATTATATTATGTCGTCCCTGGCCAAAATTTATAGCAAATAGATAATCTTGATTATTATGTGTTATTTTCTTTATAACTGAAAGTCCTTCTGCAGCAGTATTTGCAAATTTATCTTTAATACTATCTTTTAAAATTTTCTCGTCAAAGTCTATTACCCAAGTCGGTTTTTGTCTTGCTCGTCCATTTTTATATAGAAAATAGTTATCGCTTTCCTTGCCTCCAATAATTATGTTATCTTCAGAATAATTTTCGATATATTTATCCTTATGTTCTAAATCACATTCTGATTTTAATAACATTATATTTAGACTTACTGTTTTAATCTTTTCTTCCCCAGACATTTCACTAGATCTTAAATTTATAAATTGATATTATAATCATATATTTAAAAAGAAAAATTTAAGGAAAATTAATTATTTCTTAAGATTTTGCTATATCCTTAAATAGCAAGTTTTTAGTATATTTAATTTTGCTTTAGTGTCATCCATAATATTTTTCATATAGTTTTCCATGTATTTCCAGTCAGGTTGACCATTTAGTTTTGCAGGAAGAGGAATATTTTCGTTCAAAAACTTATCTTTTGTTACTGCATCATTCCAAGAATATTTTTGTCCCAAATAAGAACGAATAACAGTAACTAAATATTTATACGATAAATCACTAATATTATTTTCAAGCGTTCTTATTACGAAGTTGTGGCTATCATTAGAAACAAAATTATCTGCTTGATATGTTACAGTAAATGTTTTACCACCAATTAAAATGCAATGACCTTTTATAATATCGTATTTTGAAGCATCAATATGTGCAAAAACTCCATTATTTATGCCACTTGCTGTAACATATGGCGTTTTCCCTGAACCATTTTCAACGTCTCTGGCAAGTATATTACCAGTATTCCTTGCAGTAAATAATTTAGAACATTTAAAACTACCCCATTTCTCGGTTTGTATATCCATTTTCAATACACTTATATTTTGTAAATTTTTAATATCCCTTTCAGATTCTTGCATAATGTTTTTCATGTAAGATTCCATATATTCCCAGTCAGGTTCAGTATTTGTTTTATAAGGCAAAGTTATTACTGTGTTTTTGACCTTATCTCCTGTCCAGGGATCCTTAAAAGAATATTTATGCATATTTGTTTTAGAAATAATTGCAGCAATAAAAAGACCGCTGTATTTTGTCATATTTTTATTATATGCACAACTACTTTTACCACTCATTGCAATGAATTTGTTAGGAATATAATTTGCGTATCCTGCCGCAGCATCACCTATGTGAATAAGTTGAATACAATTTCCCTCAGAAATCCAATTTTCAAAACCCTCTTTAGAAACCATTCGATTAAAACCATTACGTTCTTTACTGGCTGCAATATATGGAATATCATTCCCGTCATTTAACTGTTGGGAGTTTTTCCCTTTAGCTGATTCTATTTTAAACAAATCTCCTATTTTGTAATTATGCCATTTTATAATATCAATTTTATTCATCTGTATTACCTTTATTTAATGAAATACAAATTTTATTATCTTTATCATTAACTTCACTAGAATACATGGCTGAATTTAAAAGTTTTTCGCCAAATTCTTTAACATCAATACCTTGTTCAAACATCAAATAATCCATAGCTGTTTTTCTAAAATCTTCTTCAAAAATTTCAAAAGGTCTTTCCGGCATTTGATATGATAAATGTTCACCAGGTTTTATCCACTGCGCAGTATTATGCTTTTTATCTTTCAATTTACGAATGCTATCTATCCAATAATCTTCTATTTCTTGCCATTTGTTTTTTACATCATGACGCCCCTGATTTTTAACTGTTTCAAGTCCGTCATCTTCTATATAACAACCAAAAATTTCTTCATTATTTTGCGGTTCACCAGCTTTGAAAACAAATATACTTGTAGTAACGCCCACACCAAAAAATAATGGTTCAGGTAATTTTATAATTTTTGTCAATCGGTGTTTTTCAAGAATTTTTGTAACTTTTGTTTTCGATACTTTTTCTAATTTTTTATCAGGTAATATAAATGCACAATCAGTGCCTTTTTCAACATTATCTAAAACATTTTTAACTATATCTATACAACCGTATTTATTTTCATAAGGTGGATTCATTAAAACTTTTGTTATAGGTTTTGACTTAATCCAGTCACATGCCTCTTTGCTGCGAGTATCAAGATGTTCTAAATTTGTTTTACCATCTTTATGAATAAGCATGTTTGCACAGGCAAGAGCATAAATTTCTCTGTCAAATTCAATACCATATAATTGTTTTGCTTTTATATCTTTAGCTTTTCTTGTGTTTATACCGCCTGCTTCTTCAATCATATTGCTCATTGATTTAACAAGGAAAGCCCCACTGCCGCATGTAAAATCTCCAACATTATCATATTGTGAAACATTTATTAAACGGTACATAAAGGATGTTATATGATCCGGTGTAAATATTTGTCCCGAATCTGTTTTCTTTTTATAACGGTTAAATTCATTAAAGAAAATACCCATAACATCTTCACCGCGCCATTTATTGCTATTTAAACAATCTGATATTTCGCTTACCCATTTTATAAAATTATCAATAGCTTCTTGATTTTCCGTGGAATTCATTTTGATTTCATCGTTTACTTGCCATAATAATTCTATTTTTTGATTTTCTTTTTGACTGTCTTTTAACTCTCTTTTAAGTGTTGATTTTATGCAAGTTTTAAAGGTTTCATAATCCATCCCTGCTGTTAAAGGGGCTTGAAACCTTTTCGCAACCAGTGCACACGCTGTAAATATCATACGATGATACAAATTCTTAATACCAAATTCACTATGTAAACAGTTATTAATACGTGCTGTTAAAGTGTAAATACGTTCTTTATCAATACATTCTTCTGTGAACAATTTAAAATAATCTTCTTTATCT
>CALUWL010000072.1 GCA_944324445.1 Candidatus Gastranaerophilales bacterium
ATTATTTCTTCTTTGGTGAGTTCAAATTCTTTTATATATATCCAAGAGAATTTATTCCCTCTTTGAGAGATTTTTTTTAGATATCCTTTATTTACAAGATTAATCAAGCTGAAACGTATTGTGTTTTGGGATATATCCGTTAAGGTTGAAAGCTCTTTTATGCTTGGAAGCGGATTATTTAATTTTATGCCGTTTTCAAGAACAACTTTTTTAATTTTGCATTCGGTTAAAGTGCCATGATATAGTTCATCTTGTTGTTTTATGTCTTTTGAATAGAAATCTGCTATGCATGTTCCAATTGATTGTTTTGATGAAAAATAGCCTAAATTTTTAACTTGTCGGATTGAATTTTGAACTGTTGCCGTTGAAACATTTAAATAAGAAGCTAAATCTTCTTTTGAAGGAATAAAATCCCCGATATCTGCTATGCCGCAATCAAGAGAGTGTTTTATCCATTCAATAAGCCAAGAAGTAACGGCTTGCCCTTTGGGCATTTTTGAATTATGAAAATCAGGTTTGGCTATTTTAATATCATCCAGTGTTAAATGTTTCATAATAATAAATATTTAAACATAAAACCATATAAAAAAAGGCTTTTTGACTTTTATATTTACAAAAATAAATATTTGAAAGCAAAAAAATTTTTTCAGCAGTTTAAAATATTTAGTTATGCGCATAAACAATTCTAAAAATAATATAAATTTTAAAAATTTATCGATGTTATCAAAGCCTTTGGGGATGCTTTATAATTCTAACGCAACAATTCCCACTTTGATAATTGAAAGCGGCGTTACCTTAGGCAGAACTTATGAAGCAAATAAAACAAGCGGTAAGCTTGAAGCTTCAGAGCGTTTTGTTGAACAGGGAACAAGTGCTGTTATTTGGCTTTGGGGTGTTCAAATGCTCCAAAAACTTGGTGAAACTATAGGAAAAAGGATTTTAAAAAGAGATAATTTTAATTTTGATATTGGTTTTGATTATTTAAGAAATCCGCTTGAAAATTTGGATAAAATAGCACTAAATTTTAAGGCTGCAAATATTCTTTTAAGTACAGCTATTGCAACGATTTTTATCGGTTTTGGTTTGCCTAAAATTAATCATTTTATAACAAAAAATAAATTGAAAAAAAATAGAGTTAAGCAAAAGCAAGATATTTCTAAAATACCCACCATAAATGAATTTAAAAATAAAACAAAAAATATTTCTTTTACATCAGGTTTATATAATTTTGCAAACGTATTAGAAAACAATTCCACAGCGCGTCTTTTGATGACTGATACAGGTGTTGTTGGCGGAAGATTTTTAAATGCCAGAAGTAAATCGGAAAGAATAGAAAATCCTTTTAGGGATATTTCTTCAATTTATTTTTATCTTTTTTCAACGGGGCATACTGTAAAATTATTAAATAAACTTTCTTCTAATACCGATATTGACCCGAAAGTTCTCACTGCAACGGTTGAAATGCTTACTGAAAATCTTAAAAAATCCAATTTAACGGATAGTTATAATTTTATAGGTAAAACTTTAGGAAGAGCAAATTTATCGGATTTAAGAAAAGTTGATGAATTATTTAAAGATAAAAAAACAATTACGCTTGATGAATTTAAGCAAGTATTTTCGAAATTTAGTGATAAGGCTGATTTAATGGCTAAATTGCAGCCTGAATTATCAGGAAAACAAATTTTAAGTAAAATACAAGCGCATGATATAGTTAAAAGCGGCTGGATAAGCAATCCTGAATTTTTACACAGTGTTTATAATAAGGCAACAAAAGGCGCATATAAAGAAAAAAACAGATATGTTTCAGCTAAAAAGGTTGAAGCAATCAGAAAATCAATTGATAATTTTATTTTGCAACTTCAAAGAGAAGCTCAAAAGAAAAATTGTACTATTGATTCTACTTTCGTTGAAAAAATAGCAAAAAATAATATGAGGAAAAATTTTGCATTCTATGCGATAGGCACAGCTGTTTCGATTTTTGCTTTAGGATTTTTAATCCCTAAAATTCAATATATGATAAGAAGAAAAATTACAAACAGTAATGAATTTATAGCCGAAAAAGAAAACAAATAAATGTTTATGATATGATTGATTTATGTCTGAACTTAAAAGAACATTATCCCTAAAAGATTCAATATCAATTGTTGCAGGCTCGATGATAGGAAGCGGTATTTTTATTGTATCGTCTTATATTGCAAGAATATCAGATAGCGCAATTCTTCTTATTTCAGTATGGATTTTAGCAGGTTTTATTACTCTTTTGGGGGCCTTAAGCTATGGAGAATTATCTTCAACAATTCCCCATGAAGGCGGTCAATATATTTATCTTGAAAAGATTTTTTCAAGAAAAGTCGCGTTTTTATATGGTTGGACTTTGTTTCTTGTAATTCAAACAGGGACTCTTGCTGCTGTTAATATTGCAATGGCAAAATTTTTAGGTTTAATTTTTCCTGTTATAGATTCAAGCCATAAAATATTATCTGTTGGTTCATATAGCTTATCTAATCAACAGGTTTTTGCAATTTTAACGGTTTTGTTTATTACTTTTATTAATTCAAGAGGTGTAAAAGCAGGAATTTTAGTTCAAAATATTTTTACGGTTACAAAAGTTTTATCCATTGTTGCAATAATTGTTTGCGGAATATTTTTCGGATTTAGCTTTGATACTTTATCTTCAAATTTTTCTTTAGTAAATAATAATATTGAATTTAATTTTGATACTTTAAAATTAATTTCAGCAAGCGTTGTAGGTGCTCTATTTGCTTCAATTACTTGGAATAACGTTACTTTTGTTACGTCTGAAATTAAAAATCCCAAAAAAAATATTAAAAAAGCTTTGTTTATAGGCACAATGCTTGTAATATCCTTATATTTTCTTTTGAATATGATATATTTATCGACTTTGCCTTTGGATTTAATTAAGACTTCTCCTGAAGATATTGTTGTGGCTCAAATGATGCAAAATATTTTTGGTGAAAAAGGTTTATTAATTATTGCGATTGTTATTGCAATTTCTGCTTTCGGATGTGCAAACGGCATGATTTTAACGGGTTCAAGAGTATATTATAAAATGGCAAAAGAAAGAGTATTCTTTAGAAGCCTTGCATATATAGACAGAAAAACAAAAGTTCCTCAAAATTCTCTTTGGCTGCAGTGTTTTTGGATTTGCGTTTTAATTTTATGGGGAAATTATACCCAGCTATTAGATTATGTTATTTATTCATCAATTATATTTTATATCGTTACAATTTTCGGTATTTTTAAGATGAGAAAGTTGTATCCTGATAGAAAAGATGTGTATCAGGTTCCAAATTTCGTACCG
This sequence comes from Candidatus Gastranaerophilales bacterium, assembly GCA_944324445.1. Taxonomy (GTDB): domain Bacteria; phylum Cyanobacteriota; class Vampirovibrionia; order Gastranaerophilales; family Gastranaerophilaceae; genus RUG14156. Next base: position 3,323 of record CALUWL010000072.1, read on the forward strand.
ATAACTTTTATTGTAATTTCTTCAATTATAATTTTAATGCTTACGTTTTTTAAACCCTTGTATACTGTTCCGGGGTTATTAATTACTTTTACAGGAATTCCTGTTTATAATCTTTGGAAACGTCATAAAAAAGTTAAATCAATAGTTTGAGCCAAAATAAGGATTATATTTTTTTTCATAACCTATTGTGGTTTTTTCTCCGTGTCCCGGTAGCACAGTTATATTATCATCAAGTGTAAATAATTTTTCTTTTATACTTTGCTCTATTTCTTCAAAAGACCCTCCAAAAAGGTCGCATCTTCCGATTGAGCCGCAAAATAGTGTGTCGCCTGAAAAAAGAACATCATCAATTAAATAGCAAACCCCGCCTTTTGAGTGTCCTTTTGTGTGGATGATTTTAATTTCATTTTCTCCGAGCTTAAGATTGTGAGATTTTTCATCTAAAAGACCATCCACACAAGGAGTTTCAATTCCTTCGACTCCTGCCATTGAGCATTGAACTTCAACTTGTTTTAATAACGGTAAATCGTCTTTGTGCATAAAAACTAATGCATTTTGAAAATTTTCTTTCATTTTTTTAACGCAATAAACATGGTCAAAATGTCCGTGAGTTATTAAAATGTATTTTAAATTAAGATTTTTTTCTTTTATTTCTTTTTCAATTTCATTTACTGAACTTGTGCAATCGATAATTGCAGCTTCCAGAGTTTTTTTATCGTATACAAGATATGTTGTTGCTCCGAATATGCCGTTTGGATATGATTTTATTTCTATTTTTTCGCTCATTTTTATTTCCTTTTGAGAATTATTTTTTTACTACAAAAGGATTTTAACACACTTATTTGATTTTTAAAAAAGGTTTTAATAAAGCCAAAGGGACTTAATTCTTTGTAAATTTTATATAAAATTATGCGCATTCTATTATCTGACATATCAAAATGTCTTTGTAATTCTTTAATATATTTATCCATGTATTCTTTAACCTTTAAATCTTCAAGATTTTTTTCGGTTATTTTTTTATTTTCAACAAATTTACGCATAATTGCACCGCTTTTACCTTATTTTAGAAAATTTTTCTTAAAATTTCATTGGTATAATTTGTAATAAACTCTAATGTACACATGTTTATATTGATGTGTTAATATTTTGGTTAAGGATGATAAAAATTATTAAGCAAAAATTGAATATTAAAGTTTTTTTTATTGCTTTTTTAATTGCTATGTTTACTCAAAGTGCTTTTGCAATCAGGATAGGATTAAATGAAGGCATTAAAAAAACTTATGTCGGAAGTTCTCAAAATGCTTCATTCAGAGATGCAAACACTGGTAAACTTCTTTTTATTTCACGATCTTTTTTACCTTATTCAATTAAAGCTTACGGAGATTCAATTGCTATAAAGGTTAAAGGTCGTTATTACGATTGTTCAACTAATGCAATTTATATACAAAACCCTGAAAGTAAGGGATTTCTTGCAACAAAAAAAAGATGGTACAGGGGTGATATTATAATCTATAATATCGAAGGTGCCTTAACAATTGTTAATTCTCTGCCTTTAGAAGAGTATTTAATGGGTGTTGTTCCTGCTGAAATGCCTTCAAAATGGAACGAAGAAGCTCATAAAGCACAGGCAATCGCTGCAAGAAGCTATGCTCTTGCGAATTTAAATAAGCGCGGCTCTAAAGGTTACGATTTAAAAGATACACCGGCTGATCAAGCCTATGGCGGTGCCAGCAGTGAAACGCCTCAAACAACAAGGGCTGTTCTTTCAACCAGAGGTGAAGTTTTAAC
>CALUWL010000073.1 GCA_944324445.1 Candidatus Gastranaerophilales bacterium
AGATCATAAAATGCCCATTATGGATGGGGTCGAATTTTTAAAAAGAGTATACGATCTGCAACCAAAAACCATGCGACTTTTGGTTACAGCGTATTCAGACGTTAAAATTTTAATAGACGCAATAAATTATGCAAAAATATATAGATATATCAAAAAACCATTCACGCCTGACGAACTTTTAATGGTGGTAGAATCAGCGCTTGAATGTTATCAATTAAAGATAGATAATGAAAATCTGATTACAGATTTAAAGGATTTATTTTCAGGCACAATCAAAGCAATAATTGAAGCGCTAGACGCTAAAGACTCGTTTACACTTGGAAGAAGCAGACGCGTAGCGTTTTATGCCCTAAAAATAGTAAACAAATTAGCACTAAGTCCTGCTGAAGTAAGTCAAATAGAACTTGCAGGTTTATTACACGATATAGGAATGATAGGCGTTGCAGAAGAAATCCTAAACAAAACGCAAAAATTAACTGATGAAGAATATGAAAAAATCAAAATGCATGTACACTACAGCGTAAAAATTCTTGAAGATATTAAACAATTATACGAAATTACGGAAATTATAAAATACCATCACGAATACTACAACGGCTGCGGATACCCTTACGGACTAAAAGGTGAAGAAATTCCTCTAGGCTCTAGAATTATAGCAATAGCAGATGCGTATGATTCTATGGTATCTAATAGAGCATACAGAAAAAGTCTGACATCACAAGAAGCGGTTAAAGTGCTTGAACAAGGCGCAGGTAAACAATTTGATCCGAATTTGGTGCAAATTTTTATAAGCATATTACCTGACGCAATTAAAGAAATTGAAGCCTACGAAAAGGAAAATAAAGAAATTTATGAGAACAGTTGAGATATATACGGGTGCATATACTTCAGGCAAGAGCGAAAACGCAATAAATAGAGCAATTGAATATACGAAACAAAAAAAAGATATAACTCTTGTTGATTTAGATACCGTAGAACCCGCATATTGCATGCGACCAATAGAAAAAGAAATACGCAGCTTCGGTATTAATTTAATTCTTCAATCCGATTATTTCGGATTAGGAGAGGCAGGAAGTTATGTTACAAATGAGCAGATAAATTGTCTTAAAGCAACCAAAGAAGATATTATAATCGATGTAGGATACGGTGTAACCGGACTTGACACTCTGGATATATTAACAGATATAGATAAAGAAGAAAATATTCAAATATATCTTGTAGTTAACACATCGAAATTTGAAACAAAAGATAAAGATTCAATTATTGAATATATAGAATTTAACAGCGGCGAAAACAAGAAACCCTGGAAAAAAATTACAGGGCTAATATCGAACACACATCTTGGAGACGAGACAACTTACGAGGACATAATTCGAGGTTACGAAATACTAAAAAGCGTTTCAAAGGAAACAAACATCCCTATAGTTGCAATAAGTGCCGATGAAAAATTCAAAAAATGCTTTCCAAATTCAAAGCACGAAACAATACCTGTCAGATTTTTAAACAGATTAATGCCAAGAGCACTATGGTAGTTATTTCTTCTTGTTAATTGGAATATATGTTCTGGTTGCGGTACCTGATGAAAAATGGCTTGAATTGATAACTTTGGTTTCGAAATTAGTTTCATCTTCAATTTTATTTATATCTTCGATATCTTTCAATTGTTCATCGCTAATATAATAAGAATTGTCATCAAAGTTGAAATCATCATCAACATCATAAGTGTATTGTGATTGTTCCTTAGCAGCATCAGAATTATCTGCTGCAAAAATCGGACAAGTATTCAACATTAACAAACCAAAAAATACAACTGATAATATTTTTTTCATATAGCCTCCTATATAAAAAATACCATGGAATTCAATTTTTTCAACACTGAATGGGTAATCTTACTTAACAATTTTTAAATTTCTATCGAGCGATATATTCGACATATTTTTCAAAAGCTTTAAAACCATCTTTAAATTCGACACTTCTGGCCGAAGTAACAGTAAGACACAAATATTTAAGCTCTTTTATCCTTATTTCAAATAATTCATTTGCATAAGCAGCAAGCAAAATATCGCCGCCATTCGCCCATGCTTTTAATTGTTCTATTTGCCTGTTAACTTGCGAAGCACTACTATTTTCTAACGGCAAAAACCCATGCCGAGCTAAAGTAGCCCTGTCTGCATTTGTAATAGGAATAGAAGCTATACTTGATCCAAATATTTTCTTAATCAGAACATAATTCGATGCAAGCTGTTTATGTTTTATAGGCACATGCACTTTGCCTAGTGCAATAGCTGTATTCACATTAGAATAATAATCCTCTGCCTTAACTTCTTTTTTAACAGAACCAAAATAGCAACTTAAATTGCCGCCTTTATGCATTATTAACTCCCACTAATATTCGATTAAGTTCATTATATACAAAAAAAACAGATAAATAAAAAATTTAATAAAAATTTACTTAAATACTTAAAAAGATAAATTTGCGTATTTTAACAAAATATGTTCTAATATTTTTGTAAAATTAAAGAGGAAAAACAATGGAAAGAACATTTGTAGCAATTAAACCCGATGGAGTAAAAAGAGGACTTATAGGAAAAATTGTCCAAAGATTTGAAGATAAATCATATAAAATTGTTGCAATGAAAATGATGAACGTTACACCCGAGATTGCGGCAAAACACTACGAAGAACACTTTGGAAAGCCATTTTATGATAAACTTATAGCTTTCATTACAATGGGACCGATTGTTGCAATGGCAGTAGAAGGAAAAAACGCTATAAAAGGTGTTAGACATCTTGTTGGAAAAACCAATCCGGATGAAGCAGACGACGGTTCAATCAGGGCTGATTTTTCATCATATTCTACAACAAATCTGGTTCATGCATCTGATTCACCTGAAAGCGCCGAAAGAGAATTAAATCTGTATTTTAGCGAAAAAGAAATCTGCAATAATTACAAAAATATGTTTGAATTAGTTCTGGATGAACTTGGCGAAGAATAAATGTCATACAGTGATTTTTTTAATTTTGAAATAATTAAAACTGATAATAATACAAATGCAAGGGCAGGATTATTCAAAACTCCGCACGGAGCAATTGAAACTCCTATATTTATGCCTGTAGGAACAAATAGTGCTGTAAAAATGCTAACAAACGACCAAGTATTATCTGCAGGAGCACAAATAATCCTTGCTAATTCATATCACATGTATCTAAGAGCAGGCACCGAATTAATAAAAAAAGCAGGCGGCTTGCATGGCTGGATGAATTTCAATAAGCCAATTTTAACTGATTCAGGCGGCTTTCAAGTATTTTCTTTATCAAAATTAAGAAAAATAACGGATGATGGCGTATTTTTTCAAGACCCGAAAAACGGCTCAAAACATTTTATATCACCCGAAATTTCAATGAAAATTCAAGAAGATTTAGGGGCAGATATCATTATGGCTTTTGACGAATGCGCTCCATATCCTTGCAGCTACGAACAAGCAAGAAAAGCGCTGGATAAAACAAAAGCATGGCTTGAAAGGTGTTTTATGGCGCACAAAAACTACAATCAGGCACTTTTCCCAATAGTTCAAGGAGCTTTTTTTGACGATTTAAGAAAAGAATCAGCCGAATTTGTTTCAAAATTTGATTCAGCAGGCTATGCAATAGGAGGAGTATCGGTTGGAGAACCAACGGATATCAAAAACCATATCACAGAAATAACAGCTCCCTTGTTGCCTTTTAATAAACCCAGATACCTTATGGGTGTAGGCACACCTATTGATTTAATCAACGGAATAAAATACGGAATAGATATGTTTGACTGCGTTCTTCCAACAAGAAACGCTCGTCATGGGACCTTTTTTACATACGAGGGAAATAAAATAATTAAAAATAAACAATATGAACAAGATTTTACCCCATTGGATGAAAAATGTAATTGTTATGCTTGCAAAAACCACACAAAAGCATACATAAGACACCTATACAAAACGCAAGAATCAACAGCTGCAACACTTTTGAGCATACACAACATACATTTTCTCCTAAATCTTGTTAAGGACTTAAGAAATTCAATAATAGAAGGAACATTCGAAGAATATTCAAATAAACTTTTAAACGATTTTAAAAAGAACGATTAGATTTTGTCGTAGAATTTTTCCAAATCAAAAGGCAGTATTGTAATTTCTTTCTTAACAACCTTCGGATTAAAAATTGATTTTAAAAGATAATTATTTTCATTCTGCCCCATCCACATCATAACAAGCCTTTCTTCTTCTGGAGCAAGACAGCCTGAATTTTTTTCACATGAATTTATTTTAAATTCAGCTTCTAAAACACCAATTCGGACAAAAATTGTCTTTTCGCGAGCTTTTGAATTAGGATCAAGCTTTATATTTAAGCCCTTATATTTATACATCTCGGGACTGCCCCTTTTTTCAGGATTGCTTTTACACATCTCTCCAATTAAAAAGTGGCTTAAGTCATGCTCCAATTTGCTAATTGCCTTTGGTATATCCATATAACTGATTATAACCTTTTTTAAAATATGAGTAAAGAAAAAGAAAGATTAAGATTGTAAAGGAAATTTTACAAAAAATAACAAAAAATATTTGACTTCATACATTGTTTATAGTGAAATAGTAGATACAGATAACTATTATTAAGGGGAAAATATGCCTACAATTAATCAATTAATCAAAAAAGAAAGACAAAAAATTAAA
>CALUWL010000074.1 GCA_944324445.1 Candidatus Gastranaerophilales bacterium
AAATTTTCTTTAACAAAAGAAAAAATCTTAACCGCCATGAAAAATATAAGGGGGGATAAAAAAGTGGATAATAAAAACGCTGATGAAGATTATAAAATACTTGAAAAATTTTCAACCGATTTAACTAAATTGGCATCAATTGGAAAACTTGACCCTGTAATAGGCAGAGATGAAGAAATAAGAAGAATAATCCAAGTTCTAAACCGCAGAACAAAAAATAATCCCTGTTTAATCGGTGAAGCAGGGGTCGGTAAAACAGCAATAGTCGAAGGTTTAGCTCAACGTATCATAAGAGGAGATGTTCCTGAAAGTTTAAAAAATACAACCTTAATCTCGCTTGATATGGGCGCATTAATTGCAGGAGCTAAATTTAGAGGTGAATTTGAAGAAAGACTTAAAAAAGTCTTAAAAGAAGTTGAAAAATCTGACGGTCAAATCATTTTATTTATAGATGAATTACATACCGTAGTAGGAGCTGGCGGAGCAGAAGGAACAGCTGATGCCGGCAATTTATTGAAACCTATGCTTGCTCGTGGTGCTATAAGAACAGTCGGCGCTACAACAGTCAACGAATATCGTAAATATATTGAAAAAGACCCTGCTCTTGAGCGTCGTTTTCAACCTATTTTAGTTGATGAACCTACTGTTGAAGATACTATTTCAATTTTAAGAGGTTTAAAAGATAAATATGAAGTACACCACGGCATCAGAATTAAGGATTCTGCGCTTGTTGCCGCTGCAAAATTATCTGCAAGATACATAACAGATAGATTTTTACCTGATAAAGCAATAGACCTTGTTGATGAAGCATCAAGCGCTGTTAGAATTGAAATTGATTCAATGCCTGAAGAGCTTGATAAGTTGGAACGTCAAAAACTTCAACTTCAAATTGAATTACAATCTCTAAAAGACGATAATGATAAAGAAAAAGTTGAAAAAGTCCAAAAAATGCTTGATGAAACCGAAAAAAAAGCAAGTGTTTTAAAAAAACAGTGGGAAAAAGAAAAATCAACAATTAAAGGTGAAGTTGAAATCAAAGCCGAAATTGAAAAAGTTAAACATGAAATTGAGCGTGCTCAAAGAGAATATAACCTTGAGCTGGCAGCAAAACTTCAATACGGCAAATTACCCGAACTTGAAGAAGAATTGAAAAATTGCAAATCTACAGAACATAAAAACACTCTTCTAAAAGAAGAAATCGATGAAGAAGATATAGCTGAAATTATCTCAAAATGGACAGGTGTTCCTGTTTCTAAACTTGTTGAAGAAGAAAGTCAAAAATTAATTGAAATGGAAAACACTCTCCACAAACAAGTAATTGGTCAAGATGAAGCCGTTGAAACAATTTCAGACAGTATAAGAAGAGCAAGAAGCGGCTTAGCTGACCCTAAACGTCCTATTGGAACATTTTTATTCTTAGGGCCCACGGGGGTTGGTAAAACAGAACTTGCAAAAGCATTAGCTAAATTTATGTTTTTGGATGAAAACAGCCTAATTAGAATTGATATGTCAGAATATATGGAAAAACATTCCGTTGCTCGATTAATCGGCGCTCCCCCCGGATATGTCGGATACGATGAAGGCGGACAATTAACTTCTGCGGTCAGAAAAAAACCATATTCTGTTATATTGTTTGATGAAATCGAAAAAGCACATCCTGATGTTTTCAATATAATGCTTCAAATATTTGATGACGGAAGATTAACCGATTCTAAAGGAAGAACAGTAGATTTTAAAAATACAATAATTATTCTAACATCAAATATAGGTTCAAATATTATTTTAGATAACGTCTTAAAAGGAAACACAGGCAGCAAAGAACAAATCAAAGAAGAAATAATGCAAAAATTAAGGGAATATTTTAAACCAGAATTTTTAAATCGTATTGATGAAACAATTTTCTTTGATGCTTTAACTTTAGAAAACTTATCTAAAATTGTCGATATTCAAATTGAATATTTAAAAGACCTTTTAAAAGAAAGAAAAATTGAACTTACCATAACCCAAGAAGCAAAAGAACATCTTGCAATTCAAGGATATAATCCTATGTATGGCGCAAGACCTTTAAAAAGAACAATAAGACAATTAATTGAAAATCCTTTATCTAAAGAACTTTTAAAAGGTGTATTTAAAGATGGGGACAAAATTGAAATAGATTTTAGTAATGATAAAATCAAATTTAAAAAAATATAATTTAAAAAGCGGGTAATTAATTAAAACCCGCTTTTTTAAATCTCTTTAAGCCAACCCTAACACTTTTTTGTACCAACTGAATGTTTCTAATTCTAATCCGTTAAATGTTGTTTTCAAACATTGTTTTTTAAGATAATGTTGAAATTCATCATTGAATTTAGACTTAATAGAAGTCTGGATTTTTTCTTTGTGAGTAGAAATTGCCATAAGAACCTCCTAGCGAACTTTACAACTAACAACCGAACTTTGTCATATATTATACCACATAAAAGATATAATGTAAGTGCATAACAAAAAAATAACCCAATAAGACTAGAAAAATTGATTTATTATTGAGTTTTTACAAGTGTAGTAATTGTTAAGTTTTTGTTACATATTTTTTAACAACTTTTTTCATTTATACTTTTTGTATAAACTGTCTGATTACTGGAAATGAATATGAAAATTACAAACTTTTACCCTATAAAACCTTTTAATAATAAAAAAATACAACAATCTGCTAAAAAGCAAAATATAAAGCAATTACCTCAAATTAAAAATATTAATTATTTTCCTTGTTTTTTAGGGGGGTATAGTCTTGATTTATCAAAAGTAGCAGAAAATTTAAGCGAAGAAAAATTCCCGCCTGATATTTTTGAATCAATACAAAAAACTATAAAAAACGGTAATGCTAAAAATAAAACCCTTTATGATATTCATTTTGAAAAATATAAAGGTATATTAGATTGTTATTCATTAGATGAATTAAAAGAAAAATACCCTGAATTTAAAGATGTTATTTCTGTTTATGATATAGAAACCAAAGAAAATAGTTTTATAGATGATTTTCTTAAAGGAAAATCTGAAGTCTTTAGTGATAGTGAAGATTTAACTTTGCAATTAATAAAATTATATTGGGGGCAAGGTTTTTCTTTAACTGACCTTTCAAAATATATGAATGAAAATTCAACTAATGCAAAAGATTTCAGCTTACATTACACAATGTCAAAAAAATTAAATATTCCTTTAATGAATAAAACTTATGCGCAAATATTAAAACTTTCAAACAAAGAATATAATAAAAATTTAACAGAAAAATTATCAATTAAAATAAAAGAAGCAAAAGAAGCAAAAAAACAAAAACAAGAAGGTGAACCTGTTGTAATTCCAAGAGGCCCTTTAAGTGAAGCACATAAAAAACATATTTCAGAAAGCTTAAAAAAATATTACAAAGAACACCCTGAAACAATTTACAAATTAACTCAAAGACAGAAAGATTTTTTAAATCAAAACCCTGAATTTAAAGAAACATTATCGGATGTTATGGATTTTGCATGGAATAATACTCAAGAAGGTTTTAGTATTAAAAAATATTTATCCAAATTTATGAAAAAATTTGGCGGAATAAGCCAAGAAGAATTAGAACTAAAAATTGAAATGCCTAAAGAAAAAATGTCCGCATTGGAATTATTTTGGATAAAAAATCCTTGGGCAAAAGAAAAATTCTCAATAGCAACCAAAAAAGGTTGGGATTATATAAAAAATAACCCTGTCGATTTATTCTATAGAAGAGGAAATAATAATAATCAAATTATAATGCATTTAATTCCAAAAGCTTTAAATGATAAAATGACTGATTGGGCAAAATCAAAAGGATATAAAATCAAAGATTATATTTATTTTAGGCAAATTCTTTTAAGTAAATCAATTGTTTTTGATGAAAATCCTGAATACGAAAAATTAAAATCTCTTATAGATGAAATAACTACAAAATACGAAAAAGAAAACCCGCAAGAAAGTGATAAAACAGCGACTGCAATACAATTTTTATTAATTGATTTTTCAACCGACCTAGAATCAAGACAAAATAATTTACCTGATGTTCTTAAAAATAATCCTGAAAACATAGAAAAAATAAAAGATATTTTAAATAATATATTTAAAGAACACCCAATATATGAAAAAATAGGCAACCAAAATAAAGTACCTATTGGAAATATTGAACTTACGTTTTTAAGCAATATCACGATTACAATAGCTAAAGAAATTATAAATATTCAAAACGGATATGAAATTGCAGAATATTTAAATAAAAAACTTGATACTATGTATGAATTAATTGAAACAGGTAATATGGGTGAAATTCATAAGATTTTTATAGGTTAACTATTTTTTCTAAATATTTTCCGTAACCGTTTTGTTTATATTTTTTAGATATTTCAAGCAATTGTTCTTTTGAAATATAACCCATACGATATGCAACTTCTTCAATAGAAGCTATTTTCATACCTGTGTTAATTTCCATAGATTGAACAAAATTAGCTGCTTGCAATAAACTTTCAAAAGTTCCTGTATCAAGCCAAGCAAAACCTCTGCCTAAAATTTCAACTTTTAATTGATTTTTTTCAAG
>CALUWL010000075.1 GCA_944324445.1 Candidatus Gastranaerophilales bacterium
AAGTGAAGTAATTTTTTTACAGCGCTTGTGCGCTGTTAAAATTACGAATGACCCTTTTGGTGTGTGAGCTCGTGATGTCAGACCGTTGAGGTCTGATAGACAGAGCGAAACCGTACCTAAGCGACGTGAAAATCTTTGATTTTCACAGGAGCACTTGTCCTGTCGTCAATTGGGTTTAAAATTAATATTAAAAAATTTCGGAACGTGCTTTTATCGTAGGCGAAATTTTGAGCCGTACGAGAAAAGTATGCGGAGTTTTGATTTTTAGCGTAAGCGAAAAAAATCTAAACGAGCGCTCAGGACTTGTCCTGTCGTCAATTGGATTTAAAATTAATATTAAAAAATTTCGGAACGACAGGATTTGAACCTGCGACCCCTACCACCCCAAGGTAGTGCGCTACCAAGCTGCGCTACGTCCCGAAATTTTATTCAATTATAAACCATTGTTTTGTTTTTCCGCTCTCGGAACTTGCGCACCCCCACCGCTTCGCTTTGGGGTCCCTGCTACGTCCCGAAATTTGCTCCTGAAAGAGTTTTACTTTGTAAAACTCTTACGTCGCTATCGTAGTGCTTAACTTGCTTTCTCATCGAAAGCTCGTTATCGCACCGGCTTCGCTTTTTATTCAATTATCAACTATTGTTTTGTTTTTCTGCTCTCGGGGTGGTACGGTCTTCGCACTTGGCACAAGCTCAACGCTTCTGCCTACGTGCTTCGCACACCTTTGCCCTCGAACCGTTCGCTGGACTTACGTCTTGTTTCTTTACCCTCGGGTGGTACGGTCTTCGCGCTTGGCACAAGCTCAACGCTTCTGCCTGCGTGCTTCGCACACCTTTGCCCTCGTCTTCGCTCATTAAGCTTTCGCTAAATTCGCTCGACTCAGGTGCGCACCCCCATCGCTTCGCTTTGGGGTCCCTGCTACGTCCCGAAATTGTTCCTGAAAGAGTTTTACTTTGTAAAACTCTTACGTCGCTATCGTAGTGCTTAACTCGCTTTCTCATCGAAAGCTCGTTATCGCACCGGCTTCGCTTTTTATTCAATTATCAATCTTTTTATATATTTTACTTTTTTATTTTATCACAAAATAGCAAAAAACAATATTTTTGTGTTTTAAAATTATTGTTCTCATATTTTAGGAAGATAAAAATGAAATTAAATTCTGTTTCTCGTGTTAATTTTGGTTATGATAAGAAATATTCAAGACAAATTAAAAACTCGTTAGAAAAAGAAAAAATTAAAAATCCAAAGATTTCAGCAACATGTGATTATCTTATTGAAACTAATCATTGCGGGGATTTTTTTGAAGATTTACTTGAAAAATCGATGCGTAGCGGCAAGGATCCTAGAGTGTCTTTTTTTGCGCTGAGTGTTTTGAGAGATTTAAGAGTGTTTTTTGCAACTTACTATGATTTCTTTAATAGTAATTTTGTGCATAGGGAACGAATGGCAAAAATATATGCTGATGAAGCAGAGCGCGAAACTAATCCTTACTTGAAAAACGCAAAAATGTTATTAAGTAAGAGTTTATCCGATGCGGGGCATATTGCTGAAGCACATAATGTTGTTTATCAAGATGCTGATTTGAAATCTCAAGAAGTTAGCGAAAATAAAGTATCCAAATCTGAAGAAAATTCTTTATTAACTAAATATATTCCTTCAGAGTCTTCTCCAAAGGGTTTTTCGGATGTTGTTGGTTTGGATGATATTAAACTACGCTTCAGAGAAGAAATAATTACACCCGTTTTAAATCCTGAACAGGCAAAAATTGATTTTCTTGAATACGGTATAAAACCGCCAAGAGGATTTATTTTCTATGGACCTCCGGGCTGCGGAAAAACTTTTATTACAAAAGCTTTAGCTGCTGAATCAAAGCTTGAAATGTATTCAATGGATGTTTCTAAAATCGGCTCCAGCTATGTTAATAAAACTGCAAATAACCTTGAAGAAGCATTTAAATTTTTAAAGGATAGAGCTAGAAACTCTCAAAAACCTGTTTTGCTTTTTATGGATGAAGTTGATTCTCTTGCAGCTAAAAGAAATTTTTCTTCAGGTCAAGGTGAAGACGAAAAAGCTGTTTCTACATTATTGAAATTAGTTGAAGCTGCAAGAGATAATAATATCATCATAATTGCCGCAACAAATAGGTTTAATGATTTAGATGAAGCTTTCAAAGCAAGATTTGATGGACAAGTATATTTTCCTCTGCCTGATAATGAAGCAAGAATAGCTTTATTAAAAGCGCAGCTTTCATCAAGAAAAAAAGGTGTTAATTTGGCTAATTCAAACGAAGAACTGCAAAAATTATCCGATATGCTTTCAGGTTTTTCAAATCGTTCAATTGTATTTATTGTTGATGAAGCTTCTAAAATTGCTAGAAGAAAATTATTTAGAAGTGATATTTCTTTTGAAGATTTTGCACAAGCAATTGAAAAAACCGGACTTCAAAAATCTAATGAAAAAGATTATAAAAAAACAGATTATAATCCAAGAAAGCTTGGTTTTAATTAATCATTTGCTTTAATTTTGCAATAATTATCTCTCTTTTTTTAATAATCATATATGGTAGATAAAAAATATTTTTTATACTATATAAATACGCGTTAATAGGCTTTTTTGTTGATTGTATTTGCTGGTATAATCTTGGTTTAGGGCAAGTGCAATATTTAAGTGTGCAAGGGATAGCTTTATCTATAAGCTTAAAATTTTTATTTTTTATATTACCTAATGAATTTGATTTTAAAAATCTTGATGAATAACATCTATACGCTTCTCCGTCTTCATATATTACAAGGCTGTTTTTTCCTGCGCTACACAGGGTTGAAAATGTTTTTTTCGGTTTTTTATTTTTAATATAATTTTTATCTAATAACGATAAATTTTTATATTTATCAAAGTAGTGTATATGCTGAAAATCGTAATTAATATTGTATTTTTTAGCGATATTAATAATTGTGTTTATTTTTTCTTCTTTTATTTTATCTAATTTATAGATTGGAATTAAAAAGACTGTTTTTGTATTTTTTGGTTTTAATTTAATAAAGTTTTCTAGTTTTTCAATAGTCGTATTAAAATTTTCAATTTCATCCAAATGAAAGCTTATATCATACCTATTTAGGTTGTCTGAAAGCAACTTAAAAATTTTTTCATATATTTTTATATCGAAAGAAAGATTTGTTATAAGATTTATTTTGAAATTTAATTTTTTAATTTCAGAAATTATCTCGTAAAAATCAGGATGTAATATTGCTTCCCCGCCTGTGATTGTTATTTCCCAATCGTTTTCAAGTTTTTTTATTAAATTGAAAAATGCATTTACGGTTTTTTTATCTGCGTTGTTTTTTATTTTGGTTTGAAGTTTGCTTTGTGAGCAATATTCACAATTATATGTACATTTTTGCGTAATTATAAAATCAATAAATTTTTTGGGCTTATTTTGCATAAAAATATTTTTGCATTAAAAAATCCGACTGTAAATATTTTACAAGTCGGATTTTATTATATATTTTAAAATTAGTATCTGTAGTGAACAAATGCTTTGTTTGCTTCTGCCATTTTGTGAGTATCTTCTTTTTTCTTAACAGCAGAACCTGTTGAATTTGAAGCATCTAGGATTTCGTTTGTTAATTTTTCAATCATAGATTTGCCGCCTCTTTTTCTTGCTGCTTCTATAATCCATTGAGAAGCAAGAGCTTGACCTCTGTCAGGTTTAACATCAATAGGAACTTGGTATGTTGAACCGCCGATTCTGCGAGCTTTAACTTCGATTAAAGGTGTAGCATTTGACAAAGCTTTTTTAAATGTTTCAATTGGTTCAGCTTTTGCTTTTTGTTGTACTTGTTCCATTGTTGTATAGAAAATTCTTTGAGCAACTGATTTTTTGCCTTTTTTCATTAAACGATTAATGAATTTTGCAATATCAACGCTGTTATATATTGGGTCTGGTGCCGGAATGCGTTTTGCCGGTTTTGATCTTCTTGACATATTTTAAATTTAACCTTTCTTACTATTTTTTAGCTTTAGCTTTTTTAGTACCGTATTTGGATCTGGATTGCATCCTGTTTGCAACACCTTGAGTATCCAAAGTACCTCTGATGATATGATATCTTACACCGGGAAGGTCTTTAACTCTTCCGCCTCTGATCAGCACAACAGAGTGTTCTTGCAAGTTGTGTCCGATACCCGGAATGTATGAAGTAACTTCAAAACCGTTTGTTAAACGTACACGGGCAACTTTTCTCATAGCTGAGTTAGGTTTTTTAGGAGTTGTTGTATAAACTCTTGTGCAAACCCCGCGTCTTTGAGGACAGCTTGTAAGAGCCGGTGATTTTGTTTTATCTTTAATTTTTTGTCTTTCTTTTTTGATTAATTGATTAATTGTAGGCATATTTTCCCCTTAATAATAGTTATCTGTAT
>CALUWL010000076.1 GCA_944324445.1 Candidatus Gastranaerophilales bacterium
AATAGAATTAACGGAAAATAATGGAAAAATTTTTATATAACAGATGTGAAAAAAAAGAACCGAAAATCAATGTTTGTTTTGCATACCCTGCAATTGAAAGCTTTGCAATGGCGTCATTGGGGTTTCTTACGATATTTCAAATGCTTGATTTAGATAAAGAACTTTCAACAGAAAGGGTTTATTCCGATTCAAAAACCACTTATATTCCTTCAAATCAAGTTGATTGCGTGGGTTTTTCAATCAGCTTTGAAATAGACATTTTAACAGTTATAAAAATGTTAAAAAAATATGAAATCCCTCTAAAAGCAAGTGAAAGAAAAGAAAATGACCCCATAATTTTTGCAGGCGGGCCTGTTTTGATGTCAAATCCTCTGCCTTATGAGGAATTTTTTGATTTTATTTCAATAGGCGAAAAAACTGTCCTGAAAGACGCTTTTAAAATTTTAAAAAAGAAAAATGAATATTCAAGAGATGAGCTTTTAAAAGAATTATCAAAAGTTAAAGGGATATATGTTCCGAAATATAAAAAAGATAAAATTGAAATAATACGTGATGAAATAATAGACACACCCGTTTATACTCCGATTTTATCCGACAAAAGCTTCTTTAAAGATACATTTGTTATAGAACTTGAAAGAGGCTGTCCTAAAATGTGCAACTTTTGCCTTGCAAGCTGGCTTAATGTGCCCGTAAGATTTGTTAATTACGAAAAAATCATTGAAGCAATCGATTTCGGTTTAGCACACACAAATAAAATAGCGCTTCTTGGCGCATACGTTGCAGGACACCCTAGATTTGACGATATTTTAGCCCATATAGCAGAAAAATTCAAAGAAAACCCCATAGAGCTTTCGATTTCATCCTTGAGGGCGGATTTAGCCGATATTGAACTTGTAAAAACTCTTGTTAATTGCGGACAAAAAACAGCAACAATAGCAATAGAAGCTGCAAGTCAAAGATTAAGGGATTTCATCGGTAAAGATTTAAACGAACAACAAATTTTAAACACTGTCAAAATATGCAAGCAAGGCGGTCTAAAAGGGCTTAAAATTTATGCTATGATTGGACTTCCGACAGAAACAGATAAAGATATTAAGGCTTTTGTTGAATTGGCTAAAAAAATGAAAGACGAAATCAAAAAAACAAAAGGAAATTTCGAAATAACCTTTTCAACATCAAGCTTTATCCCAAAAGCCCATACTCCATTTGAAAAAACTGAAAGAGAAGATAAAAAAACGCTTGAAAACAAAATAAATTACCTGAAAAAAAATCTCCATAAACTCGGTGTTAATTTCAGAGCGCCAAGCATAGAATGGGACATTATTCAAAGTATTTTATCAAGATACGACAAAAGCCTTGCTGATTTTCTGATTGAAGTAGTTGAAAACGGCGGCAATCTTGGGGCATTTAAACAAACTTGGAGAAAACATAATAAAAACGGGTTTCTGCCGCCACTCGAGTCAACTGCAAAAACCCCTTTTGATAACACCAAAGCTCCTAGGTGGAATTTTATTCTAACGGGTGCCAACAAATTCAAGGATAAAGAATGTACAAGGCTAGAGAAGGCTCGCTCGATTTAACATGGATAAATTGTTCAATTGGCTGCTTATAGCTCCTGATAAATCTACGCCTTCACTATAGTTTTTAGTAAAGCTTACGTATAAATCTTCAACATAACTTTCTAAATCTTCTATTTCACGCTCCAATTCATCATCATCAAGCCCTCTTAAAAGGATAGCAAGTTCGTCTTTTATATCTTGAATATCATCTTTAGGATCATCGTTAAACGGCAAATTTAATTGATACATTATATCAGCCCAAGGACGCTCCGAATTAGGAATATCGGAGGTTGAAGCAGTATCTTCATTTTTTTCAACTTCTTGCGCTTTTTTTAACATAGCTATATTTAATTGCTCGCTATCTGTCGGTTCAATTCCATATTCACGCAATTGACGAGCAATGGGGGATTCTTCTTTTTCTTTTTTGTCTTTATTTATTTTGTAGTAATATTCATATAAAGAAAGACTTGTAATTGCATTAACAGACATAGTTCTCACGCTATCCTTCGTGTGATTACACTTACATAGGATAAGTTCCCGTTTTTTTAAAAAAACTAACAAAAAGTATTTAATTTTTGATTTTTCGAGTTATAATGTTTGATACTTCACAATAATATATTTTTTAAGAGGTTAATATGACTGATATATATGAAAAATTACTTTCAAAAGCAAAGGAAATAAGCAAAAATGCCTATTGTCCATATTCTAATTTTCCAGTAGGCGCTTGCGTTCTATATGAAAGTGGAAATGAATATTTAGGCTGCAACGTAGAAAATGCAAGTTACGGACTTTCAATATGCGCGGAAAGAAACGCAATGTCTAGCGCTATTTCAGCAGGGGAAAAAACCAAAATTAAAGCAATTGCAATATATTCACCCAAACAAAAAATGTGTCTGCCATGCGGAGCATGCAGACAGTGGCTTTGCGAATTTGCCGTTGATGAAAATATCCAAATAATCCTTGAAGGAAAAGATGAAAAAATTTCAATCTTAAAACTAAAAGATATTTTCCCTTACGGATTTAAATTTGACGAGTAATTTTTTATTACTCGTCAGTTAAAATTTGTTTTAATTCTATATCGGGTTTGCCCAAAACTCTTACTAATTCTAAAACCGAAGCTTTCATCTGACATTTTTGGCTTGAATTGTTGAAAAAATCAGTATAAAAGCAACCTTCGCAATTGCAGCCTCTCTTGTAGCATTCAATCGCAGTTTGTGTCCATCTTCTTACTGCAGTTGCTCTGCCAAAATCTCTACTTTTTAACACTTTATAAACTCTCCCAATTAATCTAGAATTCCAAATAGAGAAGTAGGTTATACCTTACTGCCCCTTGGCTTTAATATAATTATATCGTTTCAGTTTCAATTATCAAGCAATTTTTCAGGAATTATTACGAGTTTTAACAATCATGATAACGCTTTCAGCAAGCTTGTTTTGCATGTAGCATCAGCTTGAAACCATGTAGCCGCATGGGTTTTGATGATAAGTTATACTTGAAAACCATGCAACAAGCATGATAGAGCATGTTGTAAAATATGTTAATGCTGTAAACAAATGTAAAAAATACAATAAAAAGGCATGCCTCAATTTATTAAGAGCATGCTCTTATTTCCAGATATATATTAAAAAAATGGGTGATAATTCACCCATAACCAAAACACAAAAAAATAATATGAAATTTTTATTCCATTTCAGTAACACAGCGGACAGACATTACGAAAAATTTAATATTTAAACTAGGTCCATTTAAAATTCCTTTATCAATATAATATTGATAAGCATAATTACTTCCTCCTTCATCGCCGGACCATATATTTCTTGGTCTGCAATAATTGTCATATGAACCGCTACATGCTAAAAAACTACCGCACTGAGCAGAGGAAAAACCGGAATATCCGTCACAAATCATAAGACCATTAGATCCTAAACCAATTGAATTAATGTGCCAATTTTTTATTTCATTCATAGTAGGCAATCTCCAAATTTTTCCTGCATAGTTGAACTTAGAGCAAATTTCTTTCGCCGCATTCCAATCGCAAATTGTACGATTACATCCTGAATAATTACCGTTTTCAGCAGTACATGTCTTTGAAGTATCACCTTGCCAGCAGCATTTTTGAATATTTGAAAAACAATAGTCATTTCCTACTTTTGCAACGCTAACCGTAGAAGGAATAGGCAACATTGAACTATCACCCATATTTTTTCTTGTAATGCAAAGATTGCCGATTCTCATAAAATTGCTATCTGAACAATTAAAATTATTATCGTTTGCATCACAACTTTTTTTATCTTTAGAAAGTTTAAAATTTTGATTACATGCAAGACAAGAACCATCAGTATCGCATTGTGCACAATTAGCTACCGTGCATACTGAACATTTATTGCTTGAATTAACATAATAACCGGCATCACACTTGGTACAAATTGAACCTGATGAGCAATGGATGCAATTAGCTATATTAGTACATGGGGAACATTTATTGGCTGAATCTAGATAATAACCACCATTACACTTTGTGCAAACAGTAGAACTTGAACAATCATAGCAATTTTGTATAACATCCGGACAGCTTGTGTCGCATTTGTGTGTAACCGTATTTAATATCCAACCACTTATACACTTGTTACAGTATGATGAATTAGTACATTCAGCACAAGCCTTCATACCACATGAGACGCAGTTTCCTCCTGATAAATAATATTGAGAATGGCATGCTACGCAACTTGTACTATTACATGATTTACAATACAT
>CALUWL010000077.1 GCA_944324445.1 Candidatus Gastranaerophilales bacterium
AACAGAACGTCTTTGATTTTACTAACATTAACGGCTCACATATATATAATCAAATAAAAATAGAAGATGTTGATGAAACAGTTGATGATTCGGATGAAGACACAACTCCACACGGTTTAAACTCTACTCCTCCTACTCCAACCAACACAACAGTACATGGTGCAATAGAACAAGCAAAACCGCAAAAACCTCAAAAATTAAAGCAAGTTTTTGACACTCCCAAAAACGATTTAATAGAATACGATGATGAAAAAGTTATGGATTCCAGTGTTCCATTACCCGGAATGTAAATATAATAAAAACAATTAATTTTCATCCAAAATTTTAATAACTCTTGCAGGATTACCTGCAACGACAGTATTTTTTGGAACATCCTTAACTACTACACTACCTGCTCCAATTATAGAATTGTCGCCAATATTAACACCTGATAAAACAGTAACATTTCCGCCAAACCAAACATTAGAACCCACTTTTATTTCTCGAGCATACTCAAGGGCCGCATTTCTTGTTTTAACATCAAAAGGATGTTCGGGGGTATAAAATGAACAATTTGGACCAACTAGAACATTATCCCCGAAAGTTACTTTAGCGCAATCTAAAATCAACAAATTATGATTTGAATAAAAATTATCACCTATTTCAATATTATAACCATAATCGCATTGAAAAGTTTGCTCTATGTGAAAATTCTTGCCAACTTTGCCAAGAATTTTCTTCAATAAAATTTTTCGTTCGTCTAATTGTAAAAAATCAGTTTTATTAAAATTAGAACACAGAATCTTACATTCTATTCTCTCTTTAATAAGCTCGGAGTCATTGGCATAATACAATGCCCCGCTTAACATTTTTTCTTTTTCTGACAAAATTATTTTACCTTAAATACTATATTAGCAACTGCAGTAACTTTTTTATCGATTGTTGTAGTGTCATTAACTCCCATATCAGATACCATTGTGCTATCAGGCGGTGTTATTTGAAATACACCCATACGCATTTGTTTAACTTTGCCTACTTTTGCGCCTGCAGCTCTTAACATAGAATCTGCTCTTTGTTGAGCATCAAGAGTTGCTTCTTTGAGCAAATCTATTTTTATCGAAGCTAAATCAGAATAAAAGTATTCAGGTCTAAATATTGATAAATTAACCCCTTTATCTGTCAAATTTTGAATATCTGTAGAGATATTTTTAATTTTTTCAACATCATTTGATGTAATTTGTATTTCTTGAGAAGCATTATAGCTTGCAATTTCATTTGTTGAATATCCGTTAGGACCTGTTTTATAAGTAAAATAGCTATTTATTGGCTTAATTTCTATATCTTTAGAATCTATTCCTTTTTGTTTTAAATATTCCATAACCACAGGATACTGGCTTTTAATTATTGCATAAGCTTCTTTTTGGGTTTTTGCTTTAGATTGAATATCAAAACCAAGTTTTGCCCTATCAGATCTTACAATTTTATAAGCTGAACCTGTAACTGTTATATTTTCGCTTTTTGGAATTCTTGAAGCAAAGATTAATGAAGCTAAAAGCAAACCAAACACAACGATAACGCAACAAACTATCCCCTGAAACTTTTCAATTTTATCCATAACACCCTCCTTTTTTTGATTATATTATAGTTTTTTAATAAATCAACATGCAATCTCCATAGCTGAAAAATCTATATTTTTCTTCTACAGCCTTTTTATATGCTCTAAATATAAAATCTTTTCCTGCAAACGCACTAACTAACATAATAAGCGTGGATTTTGGAAGATGAAAATTTGTAATTAGTTTATCTATAGATTTAATTTCATAAGGAGGATAGATAAAAATATTTGTCTTATCTTTAGTTGCAATTATTTTTCCGTATTTTTGATAAGTTGCTTCAAGACATCTTAGAACAGTTGTTCCAACAGCAACAATAGAACCTTTCTTTTCTTCAAAGAGTTTTTGCGTTTCAAGGGGAATTTCAAAACTTTCATAGTGCATTTTATGTTCTAAAATATTTTCGGATTTCACCGGCATAAATGTCCCCAAACCGACATTTAAAGTAATATAAGCTATTTTTATCCCTTTTGATTTAATTTTTTCTAAAAGCTCCTTGGTAAAATGCAGTCCTGCAGTAGGACAAGCAGCAGAACCTATATTTTTTGCAAAAACAGTTTGATAATTATCACTATCTTTTTCATTCGTTTTTCTTGAAATATAAGGAGGCAGAGGGATTGAACCATATTTATTTAATACATCATAAATATTTTCATTTTCATATATTAACTCGACAATATATTTTGGGATTTCGTTTTCATTGTCTAATTGTTCTTTTTCAATTATCCTTACTTTAAAATCGTCAGATACTTCAAGAATTTCATCCTTTTTAACTCGTTTTGCATTTTTTGTAAGCGCTTCCCAACAATTGGGTTTATTTATAGGATTAAGCAAAAATACCTCAACCGAAGCTCCGGTTTTTCTTTTAGCTATAACTCTTGCAGGATAAACTTTTGTATCATTTAAAACAAGGATATCATCTTTATTTAAATAATCTAAAATATCGTAAAAATGCCTATTTTCGATTGTTTTGTTTGCTTTATTTAACACCATCATTTTGCAAAACTCTCTTTTTTCAAGAGGGTTTTGCGCTATAAGTTCTTTTGGTAATTCATAATCAAAATCAGAAGTCTTTAAGTTCATAGCTGCTCTTTTAAATCCGGATGTCTTGCGGCAAGAACCTCATCAATTTTACAAACAGGAGTTGTTTTTGGATATTGACTAAAATCTTCTTGATTATCTATTTCTTTCGCTATTTTTTTCATAACATTTATAAAATTGTCCAAAACCTCTTTTGTCTCAGATTCAGTAGGTTCAACCATAAATGCTTCATGAACTATCAAAGGAAAATAAATAGTTGCAGGATGTATATTTTCATCCATTAATCTTTTAGCAATATCCAATGTTGAAACATGTTTTTCTTTTTTATCAGAATTATCAATTACAAATTCATGAGCGCAATGGCTTTTAAATGCTATATTGTAATCATCTTTCAAACTTTCTTTTATATAATTTGCCGCTAAAATTGCATCTTCTGATACATTTTTTAATGATTTACCCATCATATAAATGTAATTATATGCTCTAGTTAAAACATTAAAATTACCGAAAAACGTTGCAACTTTACCAATTGATTGAGGATAATTATAATTTCTTACAAATTTATTATCCCTAAATTCAACTCTTGGAATAGGTAAATAAGGTGCTAATTTTTCAACAACTCCAACAGGCCCTGCTCCGGGGCCGCCTCCTGCGTGAGGAGTTGAAAATGTTTTATGCAAATTCAAATGAACAACGTCAAATCCCATAAGGCGAGGGTTAGTTAACCCCATAATGGCATTATAGTTAGCACCGTCATAGTATAAAAGAGAACCGTTTTTGTGCATAATTTCAGAAATTTTTAAAACATTATCATCAAACAACCCTAAGGTGTTTGGATTTGTCATCATTATAGCTGCAATATCAGATGAATAAGTGTCTACAATTTCTTGAAGCTTATTTATATCTACAAGCCCTTTTTCATTTGATTTAACCTCTACAACTTCAAATCCGCACATTGAAGCGCTTGCAGGATTTGTCCCATGTGCATTATCAGGGATTATAACTTTTTTTCTTTTATCGTTATTCGCTTCAAAATATTTTTTAATAACCATCATACCACACAACTCACCGTGCGCTCCTGCGCAGGGCTGCAAGCTGATTTCGTCCATGCCTGTAATTATTTTTAGAAAATTTTGAAGATCATACATTAACTTCAATGCGCCCTGACAATCCTCATCTTCTTGATTAGGATGCAAATTACAAAAATCCTCAATTCTTGATGCCCATTCATTAATTCTTGGGTTATATTTCATAGTGCAAGAACCAAGAGGATAAAACCCTTTTTCTATACAAAAATTATCATCCGAAAGCTTTTTATAGTGCCTCATAAGTTCAAGCTCGGTTTTATTTTCAATCTTAATTTCAGTAGTTCTTTTTTCCATTTAATACTCCCCAATGCTTTCTTTAAATTCATTATACAACAAATAAAAAAAAGCCCTCAATAATTGAGGGGCTTTGAAAATCTTTTTGCTTGATTCTCGTGTGAAAAGGTTAGTGTGTTAAAATTAACTATGTAGGGGGGAGGTA
>CALUWL010000078.1 GCA_944324445.1 Candidatus Gastranaerophilales bacterium
ATGGAACTATTCAAATAAAATTATATTTGGTATATATTAAATACAATGTTTGAAAAATTTACACAAAAAGCAATAGATGTAGTACAAAGCGCACAAAACTATGCAGCGCAGTTTTGTCATAGCAGAGTTTTATCTCAACATCTTTTATTGGGTCTTGTAGCACAATCGAAAGGAGTTCAAGCTAAAATTCTCGGTTTTGACAAGATTAATTTCGGCGAACTGACAATTGAAGTCCATAACAGTGCAGAAATTTTTCCCGATAGAAAACAAAACGATGATATTCTTTTTTCAAAAGAAGCAAGGGAAATTCTAAAAAAATCTGTTGAACTCACTGAAGAATTAAATTCTAAGTTTGTGATGCCTCAGCATATTGCGCTTGCAATTTTAATGAAAAAAGATTGCGGAGCATACAACATCTTAAAAAAATTCAATATAGACGAAGAAAAAATTACTCAAAATTTAAAAAGAATTTTAGATAAAAGTGCAGATATAAAAACACTGCACCCCGAAGAAAATATCGAAAACACGCAATTATCTAATATAAACAACTTTTTTAAGGAAAAAATTATCTCTGAAATCCTTGAAAATGCTAAAGCTAAAGCTACAACGTCAGATTATGAAATTGTAGGAACCGAACAGATACTGCAATCAATTTTAGATAATAAAAATTATCCCATAGTAGAAATTTTAAATAAATATAATGTTACAAGTGAAAATTTTACCGAAAAATTAAGCACTTTTACATCAAGACAAGATGAATTTGAAAACTCGGAAAAACAAATTATATTTACTCCAAATGCCTTTCTATCTCTTATGATGGCGCTTGATTGCGCTAAAGAATCCGGAAGCGTTGGGATTTTACCTGAGCATGTTATTTTAGGCATTTTAAAATCCAAAAGAGGTATAGCTTATAAAATTTTATCGGAATTAATTCCTGTATCTGTTGATTTTGAAGATATTGTAATGAAAAAGATGAACGATAAAGTTCCTGAAACCCTTGCCATATTAAGACTTGCAAGAGAAGAAGCTTACAATTTAAATAGCTCCACCATAGGAACGGAAATGATTCTTTTGGGAATTTTGTCCTACGGAACAGGAATTGCAGCAGACACTTTAAGAAGACTCGGAATAAATTTAAAAGACGCAAGGTGTGAAGTTGAAAAAATAATCAAACCTCAAAAAACCACAGATGGTTTAGCATACAGTCAAAGAGCAAAAAAAATTCTTGAAGTAGCATATAAAACAGCTCAAGAACATAACCGCACAAAAATTAAATCCGAAAACCTTTTATACGGAATTACCAAAATGCCAAATTGCGCTGCAATGCAAGTTTTAATCAACCTTGGAACAGACGTTCTTGAAATACGTCAAGGAATAAAACAAGAGCTTCTTGGCGGAATGGATTTATAATGGATGAGATTTTTTCAAGAAATATCTTATATTGGGGGCAAGATTTTCAAAATTTTCTTAAAGAAAAAAATGTTTTTGTATTTGGACTGGGCGGCGTAGGCGGATATGCTCTTGAAGCTCTTTGCAGAGCAGGAATTGAAAATTTTAGCATAATCGACTATGACATTATTTCAAAAAGCAATATAAATAGGCAAATAATTGCGCTAAATTCAACAATAGGCTATAAAAAAACCGAAATATTTAAAAAAAGACTGGAAGATATTAATCCAAATATAAACTTAACAACTATTGATGACTTTTATTCAGAAGAAAAAAACAGTGAAATTTTTAATAAAAAACCCGATTTTATAGTTGATGCCATTGATTCTTTGAAATCTAAAATAAAACTAATTAAATATGCTAAAAACAACAACATAAATATTATAACAAGCTTTGGAGCAGGAAATCGTATGGATTGCACCAAATTAAAAATTACCGATTTAGCGGAAATTAAATCAAATGACCAATTTATAAAAAATGTTTTATCAAAATTAAAAAAAGAAAATATTTTAAATAATTTACCTGTTGTTTGGAGCGAAGAAAAAGCAAAAAGTCTAAAAAAAATTAAAACAACGGAAAAAATATCAGATAAAAACGGCACCTTAATTGAATTAACCAAATTCACACCTGCTTCAACACCAATTGTTCCTGCTGTTGCCGGATATTTGATGGCAAATTATATTTTAAATTATTTTTATGTTAATTTTTGTAAAAAAGTTTTATAATCATAGCAATTAAAATTATCTACAAGTATTATAGAATTATCAAGCAAATCAAAAAGGAGATTTTATGTCGATTTCAGCAGTTAATTCAATTTCATTCAAAGGAAACGCTCAACCGGCTCAAACTACTCAAACAGTTCAACAAGAAAGAAAAGTAGGCGGTGTTGCTCCTGCAGTAGGTTCATTTTTTATCCCCGGCTTAGGTCATTTTATGAACGGAGACAATAAAGCAGGTTTTAAATTCTTAGGAGGACAAATCGGATTAGGCGCACTTACAGGACTTTCAGCACTAGTAACAGGCATTGCCGCAAGCAATGAAAGCAAAGCCCTTGCTATTGTAGGCGTTGCAGGTGCATTACTTTCGAGTATCGGAGGTTTTGCATTAAAAATTGCAGATATAGTTAAAGCATACCGAGGCGAACAACCTAAAGAAAACAAACAAGCTGAAAACAAGGTTGATGCTCAAGCATAATAATATAAAATTAATAACCAAAAGCTCGATTGCAAAACAGTAATCGAGCTTTTTTTATTTCAATCAAATGTACTAGTATAACAAGACGATTGAAAAAAGTTCGATTAATTATATAATCAACCTATGCTGAAGACAACTATTTTAGAAATTTGGAATAATTTACACCCCATGGCTCACTTTTGGATAATCATTAGTTCAGTCGGAATCTTAACATTGTACGGTTTAATGTACTGCCTATAAAATTATTCCTTAAATACCCAAAATTTAAATAATAAAAATGATAAAACTGCAACAGGTAAAACAAGTATTGCCTGTGAAAGGTATTCATTAAGCCCGATTTTCACAGCCAAAAGGTTTAAAAACAAACTGTTTATAGAAAAAGTAATTATATAGGTTCCTATAAACTTAAATATAAGCTTATTATTATGGTTTTTAAATACAATAACACCAGTGGTTTTAAAGTTCCAAAGAACCCCTAAAATATATTGGAAAAAAAGAGCTAAATTAGGAATTAAGCCGATTGCAACGAAAAAAGCATACAGCATATAGCTAACTACTGTATTTAAAAAACCAACAAACAAGAATTTAAAAAATTTTTCATCAATTTTTCTGAATGCTCCCCATAAAAATTTTTTATGCAGATAATGAAAAACTGAAGAAAGCACAGCCCTAAAGTTCTTATAGGCTGTGCTTTCAAGTATATTTTGCTTTATATTAGCCGACATAAGCCTTAACTTCAGTCGGTGTATTTTTAGCATCTAATTTAATACCGGGACCCATAGTTGTAGAAAGGTATACCGATTTTAAATAAGTACCTTTAGCGCTTGATGGTTTAGCTTTTAAAACTGCATCAGCTAATGTTGCAAAGTTTTTCATCAAATCTTCAGTTGAAAATCTCATTTTGCCAAGAGGTACGTGAATCATACCTTGTTTATCTGCACGAAATTCAACTTTACCTGCTTTAGCATCTTTAACAGCTTTTGCTACATCAACTGTAACAGTTCCTGTTTTAGGGTTAGGCATTAAGCCTTTAGGACCTAAAACTCTACCTAATTTACCAAGTTTTGGCATCATATCAGGTGTTGCAATTAATGTATCAAATTCAAACCAGCCACCTGCAATTTTATCGATGATTTCTTCTGAACCAGCTTCATTTGCACCTGCTTCTTTAGCAGCAGAAACAAGGTCAGCTTTTGCGATAACGCAAACTCTAACTTCTTTACCTAAACCTGCAGGTAAAACTGTTGTTGATCTGATTTGCTGGTCAGCATGTTTTACATCAATACCAAGACGCATATGGCATTCCAGTGTTTCATCAAATTTTGATGTTGCACTTGCAACTTCTTGAAGTTTTTTAATTGCTTCAAGAGCAGATGTTGGTTGGACAAATCCTTCTAACATCTCGTTTATTTTCTTTTGTTTTTTTGTTAATTTTGACATTTTATTTTCCTTTCGTGGTATTTATCGGCAAAAA
>CALUWL010000079.1 GCA_944324445.1 Candidatus Gastranaerophilales bacterium
AAAAGTTGCGGAATATATATGACAGAGACAAGACTTTTCCCATCAAAAATATGTTCTGGATATTTTGGGATAAAAAGATTTGACCGTAAAAACACTAAAAAAGTTCATATGGTATCAGCAAGCGGGCTTTTGGAGACAAGCCACAGACTTCCTAATCTTGATTACAATATATTGATGAAACTTACGCTTGAGTTAACAAGAAATTATCAAGATATTGAACAATTATTCAGGTTAATGTGCTTTAATGTATTTGCAAACAACAGAGATGATCATTCAAAGAATTTTTCTTTTCTTTTTGATGATACAAAAAAAGAATGGCACTTGTCTCCTGCGTATGATTTGACTTACAGTTTTTCATTTAATGGCGAACACGCGACAACCATCAATGGTGAGGGTAAAAATCCGACTTTAGATGATATTTTAGCTGTTGCAAAAAATATAGGGATTAAGGAAAAATTCGCAAAAGATATCGTATTAGATATTCAAAAAGAATGTTCAAAATTATTTAATTAATCTCATCTTTTTGTCTATTTAATATTTAAATAGAAGCTTCTTTAAAATTGCTAAGCTAAATGTTTCATAAAACAATTTGATTTTTAATGAAAATCATAATCAAGGTTATATTAATTTTACTTTTATAAAATTAATCTGCCCCAACTGTTTCGATTTTATGCAAACAATATGCACTGTTGGTTTTTTTTGTTCTAGGGTTTGTTGGACAACCACCTCTACAAACATATTTGTATTCACATTCTTTACAAAAACCATCAAGGTTATCTACGCTTGGAAAACGATTATATTTAAAATTGTTGTGATTTTGCCAAATTTCTTTAAAAGAAGTCTGGCAAATATTTCCTTCTGAATTATTCATGTTAGGGCAGCCCTTAACATTACCATCACTTTCTATACTAACCGAATAAATACCACATTCGCATCCGCGCCAATTCTTAATATATAATTTTGGTGATAAAAGTGAGTTATAACCTATACAGTCCGATTCAATTATATCAATTTTCTTACTGTATTTTTCTCTATAATAAACAATTTTTTGAGCCAACTCATAATATTGTTCTTCGGTCAAAATTTCATCTTCAAGCAGTCTATTGCATGGCTTAACCACTTGCAATTGCCAGGATTCTACTTTTAATTTAATCAACAAATCTCTTATAGCATCTAATTTATCAAAATTAGAACGCATGACCGTGGTTGGAACCGAAACAAAAATACCAGCTTTTTTTAATTTAGGTATAATATTGACAAAATTATCAAAAATACCTTTAACTCCTCTTATAGAATCATGGGTTTCTGAATCTGGGCCGTCTAAACTAATACCTAATGATACTCCGAACATTTTTAAAATATTAATAGTTGCATCGTTAATCAAATAACCATTGGACATAATTACCGGGGTCATATTCAAAGACTTGATTTTTTGAACATATAAAGGCCATTCTTTACGCAAGAATGCTTCGCCACCAGTTAATACAATGTCTTTGCAACCTTCATCATGTAATTCTTCTATTAATTTTATAATTCTTTCACTGGACATTTCTTGCTCTTTTGGGTAAAGAGCATCAACTATACAATGTTTGCATCTGGCATTGCATTTTCTTGTTAATTCTATCGTTGCACTATATAACTTATACATAAGCTTCTCAAGAAAATACTAAAACATTATTTTTGTCATGTCAACAAAAAAGACACGAATTCGTGTCTTTTTTGTATTATATTGCATTTGTTTATTTTATTTTTCAATCTGATTATCTTGTTTATTCTTAACTTGTTCTTGTGTATTTTTATTGACAATTTTTTTAATTATTAATGTACCAGCAACTACTGCAGCAGCTATTGAAGCACCTATAATTGCAAGTTTTTTATTGGATATTTTCTTACGAGGAATTATTTTTCCTGCCGTTGGTGTTTTTTCAAAAGAATCAGGTATAAAATCTGGTGTTTTAGGTGAAGGAACTACCTTGCCCGACAAAGGAACATTATTGGGTTCAATTTTTGGTGCCCTAGAGGGATTAATCTTGCCTGCCATTGGTGGCATATCAGGTCCATTAGACATATCTACTTCCTTTCATTCAATTTATATACATCTATAAAAATCGTAGTATTTACTATATTGATAGTTGAAAAAAAAATTGTTACAAAGATTAATATAGAAAACAAAAAATTAAAAAAGAACTGAACTATATTTGACTTAAATTCGAACTTAAAGACATACATTGGGTTTTTTCATAGATATTTTATTCGCTATCAAAAAGAGTATGGGTTAAGAATAACAAGATGTGAAATTCCAGATGATATTATTAAAATTTAATTGATCAAAGTTTTTGGATAACAAGTTTTATTGTTAAATTACTTTCTGGATGATATAATAATACTTTTGAAAAGAATTCAAAATAGTTTATTTTTGGTTAGTTTGGGAGTTTTTTATTGGTTTATGTTTTGATAAATATTGAATATACGTAATAACGTTGTTATTTATTTTTTGAATTTAAAATTCTGATACAATATATTTATGCAAAAATTAATTAAAATTATAAAAAATATATTTTTAATAATCCTTGTTATATTAATTACCAAAATTATAATTTATATGCTGACTCCAACAATAAAAATTGTTGCAGGCGGCAGCGGGATGGCGCCAGCGATAGAAAAAGGCGATATTTTAACTGTTGATAAAAGAATTAAAAAGTTTAATCGTGGCGACATAGTTTTATATTGGCTGCCTTTTGAAAAAGGTAAATTTTATCAAAGGGTTGTTGCAATTCCAAATGATAAAATTGAAATTAAAAGAAATAAAGATAATATAACAGAAGTATATTTAAATGATAAATTACTTGATGAACCTTATAAAATAATTAAAAAAGAAGAATCAACTCACCCAAAAGCAATTAAAATGGAGCCTGTTATTGTTGGTGAATACCGTTATTTTGTTTTGGGTGATGATAGAGATTTATGCTATGACAGCAGATTTTTTGGTCCTTTAAATAAATGGTTTTTTATTGGAAAAGTGGTTAATATAGAACGCAATAAAGAAAATTAACATAAATAATTATTTTGGTTTTATTTAAATTTTATTATGTAAAAATGTTAAAATAAAAATCATGAGCGGCAATTTAGATAAAAAAACAAGAATTCATTTTTCAAAATCCTTCAAAAGAAAGGCTCTTTTGGACTTCTCACAAGGAATCAAAGCAAGTGAGATTTTAAAAAAAGAAAGTAATGACAAAAAATACGCCTCTAAATTAATCCATAAATGGAGAAAAGAATTATATCAAAACCCGAATATACTGGCTTTAATATACAGTAATATTGATTTTTCTGATTACTTTGATGAACTTAAAATGCTTGGTGAAGATGATGAATATGATGATTTTATCCCTGAATAATGTAAAAATAATCGTACAAAATACACCCGATATTAATTTTTTTTAAGAAAATTAAATAAATGAGTTTGACAAACAAATTTTTTTTTGGTTAGATATATTTACAGAACAGAGTCGTTCCGATAAGAAATTAGAAGGAGTTGCTAAATGCAAGAAAGAGAATTACCAAAAAATATGGGTAAAAAAATAGTAGATGCACTTAAGCAACAAGACTTTGATGAAGCAACAGAAATGAACATTGAGAACAATATAGATGACTTCTCTGATAACGACGAACTTTCTCTTGAAAGTTTGGGTGAATCGAATAACGAAAGTTCATTTGATTTTGGCGGTAGCGCTAAAGATTATCAGCCGGTATTTTCGGTAAATAATGAAGAAGTTTCATCAAATCCCGATTTAAAGTTGTCAATTGAAAACGAAGAAGATGTTGAAGAGTTTGAAATGCCAAACAACATCAATGTTTTAAAGAGATTAATCTCTCAATTGCCAACTGGTGTTCCAAGACAAACAGGAGCACAAATAATCAGACAAACAATTGAAGCTCTTGGTATTCCTATGAAAACAGTTCTTCAAGATGCTCAAAGAGTTAGAGATTGTTTAAACAGCTCAATTAAAGATTGCAACTATACAATTCAAGAATATAAGAGCAACATTCGTACGTTAGAAAAACAAGCTGCAAGCTATCAAAAGCAATTAA
>CALUWL010000080.1 GCA_944324445.1 Candidatus Gastranaerophilales bacterium
CATTTTGAACTATTGCATGTAGCGCAATGCATATCATATTTATCCACGCATTTTCTTATGTTATTTCCATCGCAAAAGTATCCCGCAGGTGGATTAGTGCAATAGCTTTCATCGTATGCATTGATTCCATCACAGATTTTATTAGTAGGACAATTTTCACATTTACCGTTATTAATGTAATAATTATTATCTTTGCACTTTGTACATTTAGTACTATCGCATTCAGAACAATTTGAAAAAATATCACTGCAATTTTTGCAAGAACAGGATTTACTTTCTGCATATTGTCCTATAGGACAAGAATTAAGTTCACATTGAATACAATATGATTTAGTACATAGTTTACAATTTGATGAAAATTTATCACTGCATTCTGTTGTAATATCTGATACATTATTTCCGCTTATTGTAACGTTAGAATTTTTCATTTTTTTAGTTATTACAGGAGTAAATGCTGCAACAATGCATGATATTGTAATTAAACTAATCATTAGTTCAATTAAAGAAAAAGCTTTTAGCATAATAGTTTTCTTTGCAATCCTCATAGGCGCAAATAGCATTTGTATTTTAAAATTTTTCATACTATATTTTGTAAATTTTGTAAAATAAGCAACACAATAAGAAAGCTTACTGCGCTTTTGTGGTAAGATATATTGTAGACAAGTTTATTGTGTTGAACTAATTATTACATTAACATGTAACTTTGTCAATAGGTATTACATAATATAGTTACACAAATATGACAATCGGAGAAAGATTAAAATTAATCAGGCAGGATAAAGCACTTACTGCAAAAGCGCTTGCCAATATTTTAAATATACCCGTTAGAACAATAGGAGGGTATGAAAGAGGAGAAAACCCGCCTAATGAAAAATTTTTAACGTTATTAATCGAAAAATTAAACATAAATATTAATTGGCTTTTAACAGGGTGCGGAAATATGTATATAAATGATGCATTTTCCGATTTGCTTGAAAATACGCTTGGTTTTACAAAAGAAGAATCTATACAAATTAAAAAGCTTTTTCAAAACGATACAACAAGAGAGTTGCTTTTAAAACTCATAAAAGCAAAAAACGGAGATATATCAGCTATAGATAACCTTATCCAGACACTAAACGGAATTAAAGTTGCTTTCATGTAATTTACATAATAATGTAAATTATTTACCTACCAAAGTATTAGTTTTGATTTCTGCGAGCATTTCATCTAATATTTTTCCGCATTCTTCAACTATATTTGTACAATGCGCTTTTCTTTCAGGTGAGTGAAAATCTTTAAAACTTGCAGACAATACCTTGCAGCATGCCACTTTGTGGTTTTTCGTGAATCTATCATAGAATTCCTTTGCAAGAGCTCTTGCTGTGTTATCTTGATATTTACCATGTAACAACCCTAAAACCATTTGAGAACCTGCAACAGCTCCGCACAAACATCTAGCCCCCATTCCGCCTGAAAAACTCGTTGCTATTGAAACAAAACTTTCATCAGCCATCCCTAAATCAACAGCAGCTTTTGCAATTGATTCAGAACAAGAAAATCCCGCTTTAAAATTATTTGGCGCTAATGTTTTAAAATTTTTTTCCATATTTGCCTTTCTTTATTTGTAATATAATTCATATATTTTGCTGCCATATATTAAAAAAGATATAACAACACCACAGCATGCTGCAAGCAAAACAGATCCTGCTGCAATATCTTTTGAAAGTTTTGCCAATTTTGCCCATTTATTTTTATAGTATGCATCAATCACAAATTCAACAACAGAATTAATCATCTCCATTACAAGCACAAGAGTATTTGCAAAAATTATTATACAAAATTCAACAATTGTTACTCTTAATAAAAAAGCAATTGAAAAAGTTAAAAAAGCTATTAAAAGATGTTTTCTAAAATTTCTCTGCGAGCGAAAAGCAAGCCTTAAACCATTGAGTGCATAAAGTAAACTTTTTTGAAAATTTCTGGATTGAAATTTATTCATAAATCCCCTAAAATCTTATTTTGAACACCTACTACAAAATCGTAATCCTTTTTTGTTAAATGGTCAAATCCAATTAAATGCAAAATTCCATGACAAATTAATGTTAAAATCTCTTTTCTTAAATCGTTATTTTGTTTTTGTTTTTCCGCCGTTTCAACAGATACGATTATCTGCCCAAGATCAGCAGTTTTTCTGTATATAGTTGAATTTATATCATCATAAAACAATGAAAAAGTTATAACATCAGTAGCAGAATCTTTTTTTCTATAATCTCTGTTGATTTCTTTTATAGTTTCATCACTGCAAAAAGAAATATCAAATCTAATTTTAGAAATTTCAGGCAAAAACACTCTGCTTGTTTTTAATTCCTGACAGTTAAGAATAAGTTCAAGCATTTTTTTAATATCTTTTTTGTAATTTTTTAGAATAATATTGTGCTTTTTTAAATTAATTTCATCAATTTTACTTAAAGTAAAACTAGTTTTCATCTTCATCTTTCTTCTGCGCTTTTGCCTGCAATTCTTGAATTTTCCTTTCAAATTCATCATCTGCAGAATTTTGTATAGTTATTTTATTTTTATCTGTTATTTCATTTATAACTCTTTCTTGATATTTAATTCTTTCATGCTGCATACCGCGAAGAATTTTATTAAATGTCATAGCAATAATTTTTATATCTTTCAACGTCAGAGGACTGTCTGAAAGTTGTCCGTCGTTTAATCTTTCCGTAAATATCTTATTTACAATTGCTTCAATTTCTTCTTGTGTTGGGTTTTTTAAAGAACGAACAGCACTTTCAAGCGCATCTGCCAACATCAATATAGCTGTTTCTTTTGTTTGCGGTTTTGGGCCGGGGTATCTGAATTGCCCTTCTTGAACGTTTTCTGCGCCTTCTTGTTCTATTGCTTTATTATAGAAGTGTCCGGCTAAGCTTTCACCATGGTGCTGTTGAATAAAATCAATTATAACCTGAGGAAGTCCATATTTTTTAGCCATTTCAACCCCGTCTTTAGTATGAAGCGTAATTACCATTTTACTCTGACGAGGAGTTAATGTGGTATGAGGATTTTCAACTCCAAAATAAGATTGATTTTCTATAAAAAACAACGGTCGTTGAAGCTTACCTATATCATGATAAAAAGCTCCTACGCGCGCCAGAATAGAAGCCGCTCCAATTGCAGCCGCTGCCGCTTCACACAAATTTGCAACCATAAGAGAATGATGAAAAGTTCCGGGAGCAGAGCTTCTCATTTTTGATAGCAACTCTTGATTTTGATCCGCAAGTTCAATTAGAGCATACGGAGAAACAATTTTACAAATTTTTTCAATAATTGGAATTAAAAACATCGCTATCATAGATGAAATTAATCCGTTTACAATACCTAAAATAGGGTTTTGAGGTTGAAAATGAATCAATCTTGTTATTGCTTCTGTTTGAACTTCAAAAAGAGATACGAAAAACATTGCAAAAAACATTACAATACCAACTTGAACACCACACCAAATTATATCCATACGTTTTGAATAGGACATTTTCGAAACCAAGTAACTGGATGATAAAATTGCACATATAAAAACATAAAAAATCTGAGAATCAAAAAATAAAGTAATAGAAAGTATTCCAAGCATCAATATAGAAACCAAGAAAGATAAAATCGGATTTGTAAAAATAGCTAACAACATCGTAAATGCAGCAAACGGCATAATATAGTTAGATATATAACTTGAATTAGATATGATAATACAAATATAAGTCAAAACAATTGATGACATAGCAACATAAGACATGTATCTTGGTGTATAGTATTTCTTTTCATATTTTTTAATATAGAGCATTAAAGAATACAT
>CALUWL010000081.1 GCA_944324445.1 Candidatus Gastranaerophilales bacterium
TTTTTTAATAAATTGCCTTATAAAAAAATAAAATTATATAATATCTGTGGGGATTTATAGCCTAAAAACGGATATTTTAAAGTGTCATTTAAAAATAAAAATATTTTTTGTGATATTGATTTTAATTTGTTCGACAAGACTATTGTCGAAACACTTAAAGCTGCCATTGAAAAGTATTGGGAGCAAGAAGTTAAAGTAACTTTAAGAGCTGTTAACGATTTTTTTGAATTAAGGGATGAAAAATTAATTAAAAATATAGATTTCTTTTCGAGCCAGATAAAAGTGGAAAAGCATAAACCAATAATAGTAAGACTTTCATCTGGTTTTGCAGAAAATTTTTTGGATATTACGCTGCAAAATAATTCAAAAAGATTCAAACTTTCGGATTTATCATCGCTTGAAATTAAGATTTTGAATAATTTTTCGGAATTTTTATATAAGCGTCTAAAAGATGTTTTAATATCTGAAAAAAATCTTAAATTAACCGAAAAAAGTGAAAAAAATGTAAATTTTTTGTTTTTAGTCGGACTGAAAAATGAATCAATGTCTGAAATTATGCTAACTATTCCTTTGGATAGAATTTATTTAAAAACAGTAAAAAAAGTTAAAACTTTTACTGATGAGGATTTTCGAACATCTTGCGCAACGGTTAGAATTAAAGCCGGAAGTTCAAAAATTACGCTTGATGAATTAAAAAATTTAACTACAGATGATATTGTAGTTTTAGAAAATAGTGATAGTTCAAAATTAACCTTAATTTCAGGTGAATTTGAAAAGAAATTTAATGTAAAAGTTAATCCTTCGCTTGTTTTAAATATAGATAACGAAGGAAATTCGCAAGATAGTAACATAAGTTATGATGAGGTAATAATGGAAAAAAATCTCTGGGATGATATACAAATAGAAATCAACGCAGAATTTGAAAAAGTTAAAATGACTATAGGAGAGTTAAAACAAATAACTCAAGGGCAAGTTGTTGATTTGGGTTCTGTTTTTGATAACGAAATTTCGCTTTTTGTGGAAGATAAGAAAGTTGCAAAAGGTGAACTTATAATTATTAATGACAGGTACGCAGTGAGGTTAAACGAAGTTTTAAGTTCTAAAGCTCCGCAAAATGAGGAAATTACAGAACAGCCTGCAAAACCGCAGAATAATCCAAAACCTATGCCTCAATCAAGTCAAAAAACTCCGCCCAATCCTATGCCTCAAAAGCCTCAAATGAAGCAACCTCAACCTAAAGCTAAAGTTGTTGAAGATGAAGAATTTGATTACTCTGATTTTGAAAAATAAAGGGAAAAATTGATATGATGACATATATTACAGCTTTTATATTTTATACACTTGCAATGGTCGGAATTTTGCTTGTGGGTTTTATAATCTATAAGAAAACTTTTATAATGAATAAAAGCGAAAATAAAGGCATGATAAAAATTTTAGATAGTTATCCGATTGGACCCAAGAAGACTTTGCTTGTAATTAAAATAAGAAATGAAAAATTTTTAATAGCATCAGGGGCTGAACATACAACATTTTTAGCTAAATTAGCAGATGATAATTCGACAAAAAATGCAGTCGATAAGAAGCAAATATCTCAGAATTTATCCAGCGAACAATTGATTAAAAAACAAAATACAATAAATTTTGAAGATGAAAAACAGCAACATCTTGAAAAAATATCAAAACAATTTATGGATTTATATGAAAAAGAGGATAGTAAGCCTCAAAAGTCTATAAGTCAGGTTCAAAACAAACATCAATTAATGCGTCAATTATTGGAAGAATTAAGTGAAACAAAAGCTAATGTTGGCTCCGGGAGATATTAATGGATAATATTTTAAAGGATATAAATCCTGTAATACAATTATTGATTGCAATGGCGGCTTTTTCGCTGCTGCCTTTTATTTTTGTTTCCATGACTCCTTTTTTAAGGTTTACGGTGGTTTTTTCAATGTTAAAAACTGCATTGGGAACAAATTCAGTGCCTCCTGCGATTACTTTAATCGGATTATCTTTGATTTTAACTTTTTATACGATGTCGCCTGTTTTTGATAAAATGTATCAGGCTTATCAAGTGCCCTATCAGAAAAATCAAAATGTTATAGAAGCGCTAAATGCCAGTTCAAAACCTTTAAAAGAATATATGTTAAAGCAGACACGTCAGGGAGATTTGGCGTTTTTTGTTGAAAAAACAAGGAAAGTAGCTCCTAAAACTCCTGATGAATTGACTCTTTGGGAAGTGGCTCCTGCTTATATTGTGTCTGAATTAAAGACTGCTTTTGAAATCGGCTTTATTATTTATGTTCCTTTTATAGTATTGGATTTAGTTGTAGCAAATATTTTGCTTGCTTTGGGGATGTTTATGTTATCTCCTCAAATTGTTTCAACTCCTTTTAAATTGTTGATTTTTATAGCTGTTGACGGATGGAGTCTTATTGTTAAAGGGCTTGTGGAGAGTTTTAATTAAAATGGAAATTCTTGTTGAATATTTAGCTAAAGGTTTTATGGTTATGCTTGCAATAAGCATGCCCTGCGTTCTTATGGCAGCTTTAGTCGGGCTTATAGTGGGTATTTTACAAGCGGTAACTCAGGTTCAAGAACAAACAATTGCTGCTGCTCCTAAAATTGTTATAGTTTTTCTTACTATTGTTTTGTTGGGCGGATATTTTATAAAAATTTTGACTAATTATTTATATGAAGGCTCTCATCTTGCTTTTCAGGTTGTGCCTAAAAACGATTCTTTTGTTTTACCTTCGGATTATTATAAGTATACTCGTCCTTTTAGTGCTGAAATGCAGGATAAAATTGAAACAGATAAATCTTTTAATAAAGCTTTTTTGAATAACGGTCAAATTCCTTGGGATAAAAAAGCGACAAGACGTCAGGTTTATATCAAATCTAAGCAAAATGCAGCGGTTGAACCAAATTTCATTGAAAGAATAAAGATAAATAGCGGCAATTAAAGGGATAAAAATTGGAGGAAATTTTAAAACAATTTGCAATTTTGTTTCCTGAAATAAATACCGCACTAGGCACAGGTATTATGATTTTTTTGCGCTTAGTCGGTATGATGAGGCTTGCTCCCGTTTTATCTAAAAGCGAAATTCCTTCTATGGTAAGGCTTTCTTTTGCAATAATTTGTACAATTATTCTCGTAGGAGTTTTAAAACCTACGCCTATTCCTGATGGAACTCCGATTTTTCTTTGTATGGTTTTAAATTTTGTATTTGGAG
This sequence comes from Candidatus Gastranaerophilales bacterium, assembly GCA_944324445.1. Lineage (GTDB taxonomy): Bacteria > Cyanobacteriota > Vampirovibrionia > Gastranaerophilales > Gastranaerophilaceae > RUG14156. The sequence continues at coordinate 3,231 of CALUWL010000081.1, forward strand.
CAATAATAGGTTTTGTAGCAAATTGTATTTTAGCTGCTATTTTAACGGGCGGAGATATGATAAACACTCAAATGGGTTTATCTTCGGCTATGATAATGGATCCTAGTACAAAATCTCAAGTAAGCGTTATGGCAAACTTTTTTTCTGTGCTTTCGATACTAATTTTTATGTACTCAGGTGGAATTTATTGGCTTTTTAATGCAATAATAAAGAGTTTTGAATTGTATCCGATGTATAGCGTTGATTTTCATTTTGAAAATATAATTAACGTTCAATATTTAAGCGAGCTTACAGGTAATATTTTATTTATGGGGCTTCATATTGCAGGACCGATATTGCTTGCTACTATGGCACAAGATATTATCCTTGGTATAATTTCAAAAACAGCACCTCAGGTTAATGTTTTTTCTTTGAGTTTTTTGTTTAAACCGGTTTTGGGCGCTTTTATTTTGATTGTAATTTTACCTATGTTAATTAATGTGATAACTGATTATTTAGTTTCTTACGCTGGGATTTTTTAGGTTTTTTAGGTTTATTTACAGTTGGTTTTGGTTTCAT
>CALUWL010000082.1 GCA_944324445.1 Candidatus Gastranaerophilales bacterium
AAATTTGCGTTGAAAAAATGCTAAAGATGATAAATTCAAAAAATAACTAAAATTTATTTATCAAAATCGAATAAATCTTTTTCTTCCACGTTCAAAACATTACAAAGACTAAACAACAAACCTAAACTTATTTTTCTTTTTGCAGTTTCTATTTTAGCAAGATGTTCTCTTGATATATTCAACATTTCAGCAAGTTCATTTTGAGATAATTTTCTTATTTTTCTTGCATTTTGAATATTTTTCCCAAGTTTAATAAGTTTTGTAGCCTCACTTGTCATAATTATTATTTTCTGCTATATTTTAATAAATGTATGTAGCCTAATAGAGAACAAAATGGATAAACCAAAAAAAACAATACTAATAGACCTCGATGGTGTATTAAATAATTACAAAGGTAATTTCGATATAAATGAAATTCCTTCAATCAAAAGCGGTGCAAGAGAATTCTTGATTGAACTTTCCAGAGATTTTGATATCAAACTTTTCACAACAAGAAATAAAATCCTGGCGTCAAAATGGATTGTGAAAGAAAAATTGGATAATATAATTACCGATGTTACGGATAGAAAAGAATTGTGTTTTTTATTTGTTGATGACAGATGTATAAATTTTAGCGGCGATTACGGCAATTTAATTAAAGAAATTAAAAATTTTAAACCGTGGTATAGGAAATAAAAAATAACTAAAATTTATTTATCAAAATCGAATAAATCAGGAAATTTAATTCCCAAGACACGTGTTATTTTATAGAGCATTTTTACTGACGGGTTATTTTTTCCACCCTCTAATTTCCCTACGTAAGTTGGATGAATTCCGACTTTTTCAGCTAAGCTTTCCTGCGTCAGACATTTTTCAAGCCTGTATTTTTTCAAATTTAAACCAAGTTTTACTAAAAATCTTGTGCTCATACTTGACAATATAGACTGAGATGCTTATAATTTGTATAGACTGACACGCTTATTAGATAGGATAATCGTTGATTTGACAAATATTTTGAAGAAAAAAACAATACTAATAGACCTCGATGGTGTATTAAATAATTACAAAGGTAATTTCGATATAAATGAAATTCCTTCAATCAAAAGCGGTGCAAGAGAATTCTTGATTGAACTTTCCAGAGATTTTGATATCAAACTTTTCACAACAAGAAATAAAATCCTGGCGTCAAAATGGATTGTGAAAGAAAAATTGGATAATATAATTACCGATGTTACGGATAGAAAAGAATTGTGTTTTTTATTTGTTGATGACAGATGTATAAATTTTAGCGGCGATTACGGCAATTTAATTAAAGAAATTAAAAATTTTAAACCGTGGTATAGGAAATAAACCATTTTAAAGTATTTTCAAAATATTAAAAGCCAAGATAAATAACTTGGCTTTTAATATCACATAAATGCATTTGGATCATAATAAGGACTCGACATATCCATCTTATTCAAAGGATCCAACATATCACCCAAATCTTGCCCATATATACCTCTTATGACTCCGCCATTAGATTCATAAAATGGGCTTGACATATCCATTCTATTTAAAGGGTTTGTAACATCACTTAAATCTTGCCCGAACACCCCTCTAACACAACCACTATTCAAATCATCGGCACAAGAATCAATTGCATCTGTTATTTTAGCGGATGAAACATGTCGATTTTTTAAAATTGCAACCGCAGCAACACCAATTGCGGCAAGTCCTACAAGAGCTAATGTAAGTTTTTTCACATCATCTTTTTTCTTTTTATCCAAATCATTGGCGGATTGTTTTTGCTTACTTGCCTTAGAAAACAATATTCTTTCTTGTTTTGATGCTTGAACATTTTGAACAGACATTCTAAATTCCTTTCGTTTTCATTTCATATATTCTAAAAAAAATAAAAAGTTTTTTTTGATAATATTCTATTAAATTTTTACAAAAATTAATAGTTATTAACCATTAATTATATACTATTGACTGTTAGAAAATATCTGAACATGCTTATATAATGCCTAATGATATGGATTTAAATAAAAACGTAGAAAAAAAATTTGGTGCAAAATTAGCATATTTAAGAAAAAATAAAAAACTATCACAAATCAAATTGGCTGAAATAGTGGATATGAATTTTAACTATATAGGGCAAATTGAAAGAGGAGAAGCTAATGTTACTATCAAAACTATGAAAACATTAGCTGACGCACTTAACGTTGAATTATCGGAATTATTTAATTTTAAATTCTAATAAAAACGAGGCATTTGCCTCGTTTTTTAAGCTTCTTGATTTTTATTTTTATCAATCATTCCTTGAATTTTATTAATTAATTCTTCACCTTTTTTAGTCATTTCATTACTTATATTTTCTGCTTTTTGTTGAATTTCTTTAACTGCATTTTGAGCTTTATCATAAGCTTTTTGAGATGAATCCTTAATCATTTCGCGAGTTTCTTCGCCTGAACGAGGAGCAAGCAAGATACCTGCTAGGGCACCAACTACACCGCCTACTACAAAACCTGCTATAAATTTACCTGCTGACATAATACTTTCCTTTCTTTATTTTTTAAACAAACTTAATCCAAAAGAAATACCTTTTAATATTCCTTTTGAAAAGCTTTTCAATTTACCGCCCAAACAAGCACCTGCACCAAATAAAGATGAAATACTTGCTTTTGTACTTTGAAACTTGGAATCTGCAGAATTTGCAATTGAATTAATTGATTTAGCAGCTTCTTTTAATTCTTTCAAAGTCGGTTCAATTTCTTTTTGTACACTGGTTGCAATAACATTTGCATTATCTGTTAATTTTGTAACACTTACTATTAATTTGCATACAAACACTGTTAAAATTACAAGGCAGATAACGCTTGTAAACATTAATATTGAAAAACTAACACTAGCTTCAGGCATATTTTACCTACATTTCCTCTACATTTGTTTCATTGTTTTTAGCTTTTGCCAATTGTTTTGCTTTAAGATATTCATTAAATTTTTTATAAGCATCTTCGATTTTATCTTTAGAACTTTTAATTGCACACAATGCTTGTTCTTTAGCTTGAACTACTTCAGGCGAATATTTTTCATAAAGCTCATCAAATTTTTCTTTAAGCTCTTTTCTTGATTCTTCACCTGATTTTGGCGCAAGTAAAATTCCTGCAACAATTCCGCCGACAACACCTGCCAAAATGCCCATAGCGAAACCAAATGAACTGTCGTCTTTTTTACACATAATATCTCCTTAGTAAACTTGTGATTAATTATAACATTTTTTTTTCTAACTTAAAAGTCCCGAAAAGTTTAATAAACAATTTTTTATCAAAAAAAGCTTGCAAAATAAATTTTTTTTGATATAGTTAAAAAGTACCCTGAATAAGGGCGGTCGCTGATAAAAATAACTTGCGATAATGAAAATTTAATAAACTATAAAACGCTAATCCTCAGTAGCTCCAAAGTGAGTGAAACGAACGGTAAAATA
>CALUWL010000083.1 GCA_944324445.1 Candidatus Gastranaerophilales bacterium
TTGGATATAGAAATTAAATTAAAACAAATTAAAAAAGGCTGAAAACAATTGTTTTCAGCCTTAAAATTATTTTGCTTTCCAATTATAGTTTAGAAGCAACCATTAATGTAGTTTCAGCTAATCTTGTTGAATAACCCATTTCGTTATCGTACCAAGAAACAACTTTAACCATATTGTCGCCCATAGTCATTGTTAAAGCAGCATCTACAGTTGAAGATTGAGAAGTTCCGATGAAATCTGAAGATACAAGAGGAGCTTCTTCATAGCATAAAATGCCTTTTAATTCAGCAGATTCGCTTGCTTCTTTTAATGCTGCGTTTACTGCTTCAGCTGTAACAGGTTTTTCTGTTTCAAATACAACGTCAACAACTGAAACGTCAGGAGTTGGAACTCTCATTGCAAAGCCGTTTAATTTACCTTTTAATTCAGGAATAACTAATGCAACTGCACGAGCAGCACCTGTTGTTGTAGGAACAATATTTAAAGCACCTGCACGAGCTCTACGAGGATCTTTGTGTCCTGCATCTAATATTCTTTGGTCACCTGTATAAGAGTGAACAGTTGTCATTAAACCTTTAACAATACCGAATTTTTCCATAACAACTTTTGCAACTGGAGCTAAGCAGTTTGTTGTACAAGAAGCCATAGAGATTACATCATGTTTTGCAGGATCATATTCATTTCCGTTTACGCCAAGAACGATTGTTTTGTCTTCGTTTTTAGCAGGAGCAGAAATAATAACTTTTTTAGCGCCAGCATCAATGTGAGCTCTTGCTTTTGTAGCGTCTGTATAGAAGCCAGTTGATTCAACAACAACTTCAACGCCTAATTTAGCCCAAGGTAATTGAGCAGGATCTTTTTCTGCAAACATTAAGATTTTTTTACCGTTGATAATGATACCATCTTCAGTAGCTTCAACAGTACCTTCAAATTTACCCATAACAGAGTCATATTTAAAAACGTGAGCAGCATCAGCAGGTTTTAAACCGGGGTCGTTGATTGCAACGTAATCGATTTTATCAAAAATACCTTCTCTGATAGCAGCACGTAGAGTGTTTCTTCCGATTCTGCCGAATCCGTTAATTGCGACTTTTTTCATATAGTCTCTCCTTCTAAAATGTAATTAATACTACACACTAGTTATACTACAAAAAAAATCTGGTGCAAGAAAATAAAAGTTAAGAAATTAAACAAAAAAATCACAATCAATTTTTGTATGATAAAATTTTATTATGGTGAGGAAGTTTATTTCATTATTTTTAATTATATTTAATTTTATTCCATGTGCATCTACGCTTGCAGAAGATGTAATAAAATTGGATAAAGTACAAGATTTTGATATCCAATACAAAGAACAAACTCAAACTCTTAAAGGTTCTTTATTTGTTGATGATACATTAGAAGCACAAAACCAAATAAATGAACAACAAAGAGCCGACATGGAAGATATTGAAAATTTATGGAACGCAACGGTTGAAAACAACCCAATGATAAGTTTTTGTCTAAAAAAACTGGCAATTCCGGCAGAACAAAGAAGAATACATTCATCAATGTTTGCAAAATCTATGAGCGCAATAATTTCAGGTGCAGCACTTTTGCCTTCTTTTTTAGGTATGAATTACGGTATACAATCAGGAGCTTACACTGCAGGAAGGCTTGCAACCGGATTAATCAACAAAAAAAACAACGAAAAATTACAAAATCCTTCAATTACTGATACCGAAGCTATTGAGCTTGCAAGTCTTATTGAAGATTTACAAGACGAAATTATTGTTGATTATTTTAAATACAAAGGCGCTTTAACTAAATTGAAAAAATGCAGAGAGCAGCTGCTTTTACACAACAAAAACTATTCAGAAGCCTTAAAAAACAATAATTCTTTAGATATCACAATAACATCCTCGCAATGGGAAGACGAATTAATTGAAGAATACAGACTAAAACAAGAAGTTAAAAAATATCAACTTGCACTGACTCGTCTTGCAGGCAAAAAAACCGTTGAAAATCTCAATGTTGCACAATTTGATTTAACAACTCAAAACGTTAATAAAAAAGACTTAAACTATGAAAAAAAATTAATAAATGTTTCAAATAATATTGGAGAAAGTAAAAAATGAAAAAAATATTATTAATTAATGTGATTTTACTTTCTCTTACTGCATATAGCGCTGATTTATCGGATTTAACCTCGCCTAAACCTTTTTATGGAAGAATATCAAACTCAGATAAAGTTGAATCAAGAACAATTAAAAAAGACAATGACATAGAGCAAAAAGCACAGATAAATGCAAACAAAGAAGAAACCCAAACAATAACCGAGCAAAACAGCGATTCGATAAATTCTAACTGGGCAGATTTAAGCCTTAAAAAACTCGCAAATGATGTAAGCTACGAACTTGAAATGGATTCAGCCAAAATTAATGCCGACTTAGCAATCCTTTGGAACGCTACCACTATGCGCTCTGAAACCATGAAATACACTATATATAAACTTTCAAACCCTGATGAGGATAAGCCTGATGAATCCACACTCAAAAAAATTCTAAGACCGATTGCAAATCTTTCAACCCTTGCAGGCGCAAGCGTTGCAGGAGATCCTTTTGTAGCAACAGGAGCGCTTATTGGAGGCGGACTTGTTAATGCTTTTATGAAAGATGATAAAGAAGTTAACTACAAATTTTCAAAAGTATCAGATGCTGATATGGTTCTTTTGGTTAGAAAAATAGATGACCTGCAAAAAAAATTGCTCGATTTGTATGTTGATTATAGAACCAAAGAAAAACTCTTTAATATGGCAAAAGAAAATTTTGAAAAAAGAGAGCAAAATTATATAAATTCACAAAAAAAATCAAAAGAAGAACTTGTTATAGCAGATGTATACTATAGAACAGCTAAAACTCAAGCCCAAAGAGCAGAAGATGAATTTATGACATCAAGAGCTATATTAGAAAACCTTGTAGGCGAAGATGCTCTCAATCAAATTGAAGAAGATTAATATTTGATGTTAGAAAATTTTAAGCCCCAAAGAATGCTTTCTGCCTTTTGCTCCTGCGGGACTTCGTCCCACGTCGCTTTGGTACGGTCTTCGTGCTCGGCTTTTTGTTCTCTTTAATGTAAAAGAAAGTTTAAACAAGCCGAGGTTTTTCTTTTTTAAGTTCACTTTTTCTTTTTGCGTGTCCGGCGCTTGAGGGACAAAAAGAAAAAGTGAACAAATATATTAAAATATAATTAAAATACTACGTTTCGCTTGGCTCACCCTTTGGTACGGTCTACGTGCTTAGCGCCAAGCGAAACGTAGTATTTTAATTATATTTTAATATATT
>CALUWL010000084.1 GCA_944324445.1 Candidatus Gastranaerophilales bacterium
CATTTGTCGAACTTGAGAGCAAATGCGGGCATGATGCATTTCTTTTGGAATTTGAAAAACAAACAAAAATAATTAAAAGCTTTTTAGGAGAATAAATGACACTAAAAGAATTCAACCTGAATTATAAAACCGTTTGCAATTTAATACCTGAAAATGTAAGGATTTTAGACCTTGGTTGCGGTGATGGCAAACTGTTAAAGATTTTAAAAAATGAAAAAAATGTCAAAGGCTTGGGAATTGAAATAAATCAAGATTGTGTAATCGAAGCTCTACAAAAAGGTTTAAGTATAGTACAAGGCGATTTGGACAAAGGTTTAGATGAATTTCAAGATAAAAGTTTTGATTTTGCAATATTAAATAAAACACTGCAATCAACAAAAAATCCCGAATTTGTAATTTATGAAATGTTAAGGGTCGCAAAAAAATGCATTGTTTCATTTCCTAATTTTGGATATTGGAGAGTCCGATTTTACTTATTTCTAAAAGGAAAAATGCCTAAATCAAAAATGCTGCCTTATGAATGGTATAACACCCCCAATGTCCATCTTTTGACTATAAGCGATTTTTTTGAATTTTGCAAAAAAAGAAATATACAAATTGAAAAATCAATTTATTTAACCAAAAGAAAAGTGTCAAGCGGATTTAAAATTAAAAACATTGCAAACTTGTTAACAGAGGAAGTAATTTTTGTAATATCAAAAAATAAATAATCTAATTTATATAAATTAAATTTATATTATTTATATAAATATTATTTATTTTTTTTGAATTTTATAGTAAAATTATTTTAATTTAACGTACTACATGAAAAAGATTGCAATGAAACCACAAACTAAAAAAGATGAATTTTTAGCTAAAATTATTCACGATTTAAAAACACCGACTATAGCACAAATCAAAGCTCTTGAATCATTTTTATCAACTTCTTCCGACAAAATAAACGAAGAAGAAAAAGACTTAATTGAATTAACTCTAAATTCTTGCAATTATATGCAAAAGTTAATTGACACCTTCAGTATGGTACATAAATTAGAATACGAGGACATTATCCTTAATTATGAAAAATTCAATTTTAACGAATTGATTAAAAAAACAGTAAGCGAATTAAATATTTTGCTTAAATATTACAATTTAAAAGTAGAATTTATATGCAATGAAGAAATAGTTGTTAATGCTGATAAACTGCAAATAAAACGCGTATTGGAAAATCTGATTGCAAATGCAATAAACTATGCATTTGAAAACAGTGTAATAAATATAAGCGCAAAATTAAGCAGAGGCGATATAATTGTAGAAATCAAAAATAACAGTAATTTTATAGAACCCAAAATACTTAAAGAAATCTTTGAAAAATATAAAACATATCCTTCAAATTATAATAAAGCAGGGGTTGGTCTCGGATTATATCTTTCAAAAGAAATCATTCATGCACATTTTGGAAAAATGATTGCAAAAAGCTATCCGGATAACATTAATATATTTGGATTTGCCATTCCTGAAAAATAAAAAAATGCAAGCATATAAAATACTTGCATTAAAGTAATTAAGTTAAGCGGAATGTGGGTTTATAGGTTAAGCAAATGTTTTGAATGAACCGTCAATATTGTCATCAATTACTTTTTGTACTGATTCAACCTCGGTTGTTACAGCACTTCTTTGAGTTTCAATATTATCAAGTTCTAATTCTAATTTTTTATCTTGATTTTGAATTTGGGTTTGTAATCTGTCATATTTTGCTTTTGCTCTGTCATCATCTTCTGTATAATAAGCATCGGAAATATTTGCCGTTGAATCCCAAGATAAACTGTTCCATTTTATTTTATTTGTTTCAGAATCAATACTGCCTTTTTCGATTAAATATTTTCCGTTTCTCAAACATTCCTGAAGATAATTAGGACCGTCTGTTGAGCCATCCACATCAGTTGTACCGTATTTCAGAGTTTCATCAATAACGTATCTTTGAATAACAACCCCGTTAGCATCAACCAAGCTGTATTTTCCATCTGCACCTTCAATCTTATTAACATTAGATATTGTTTTTAATGTTGAAGAAGGAATGGAAGAAGAGTCATTAACAAGACTTGCTGTTTCAGAACTTGAAAAACTATTTTTTTGAGATTCATCAGTTATCTCAGCACCTGTTCTGTAGTTATAATAAGCAGTTGTTCCATCAACTTTTACAACAGCTATCATTCCATGTTGAGTATCTATTTGCAAACTTTTTGTATTAATATTATTTGAAGAATTTAACAAATTGCCTAATGCAGTTGCGGTACCGTTAGGTTCTTTCGGAATAACTATATAATTATCACCGCTATTTTGCTTGGTTCCGTCGGATGAAGTTGTTCCTACTCTATACACACCATCAGAATCTTGTGCCGTTGCAATATTGGAAGTTTTTGTTTGCGTTCCGGGGATTTCTTCTTCGCTTGATACAACAATTGCACCATAAGCATCAACCAAACGATAAGCCGAGGTGCTTGCATATTCTTGACCTGCTGTTCTGTCATAAGCTTGAATTCCACTGTCATCTGAAGAAAATTGATTTAAAGTTCCGCTTATTAATGTAGCATAAGTTAAATTTGATGTTCTATTTACAACATCACTTCCTGAAGCCGTAGAAGCCAATGACAACGAAATCTTCATTTGTCTGTTTGAAGTTGCATCTTCATAATCAACAGCGATTTCTTCGAGTTGTTGAGCTAAAACTAATCTTTTTTGTGAAATTTGCTGCGCCCTGTATTCCAGGTCGCTCTTTCTGGCAGTTAATAATAACATTCTGCCTTGACTTGCCGATAATCCCATTTTTTACCACCTTTGCTTTTAATTACTTTACAGATTTTTGACATCAAAACTAAGATGTTCCTTTATCCATTTAAATAGTTCCCAAAAGTTTTTTACGGTAACAAAATATTTTTTTAATATTTACATATCTTTACAAATTATATAAAAAAACACTCTTTTCTAATGAAAGAAAAGAGTGTTTTTATAATTATTAAAAACTTAAGCTTCTTCAGTCGAAAATACTTCAAAAACTTCTTTAATTGTTTCAGAAGCGCTAACTTCAACGTTCAACTGAGCTTTAACTTTTGAAGATAATTTAATTGTCATAACAAAATTACCGACATGATTTA
>CALUWL010000085.1 GCA_944324445.1 Candidatus Gastranaerophilales bacterium
AAACAGGTGCTATCAAATTTATTCCCGAACGCTGGGAAAAGAATTATCTGATGTGGATGGAAAATATACGTGATTGGTGTATTTCAAGACAACTCTGGTGGGGACATCAAATTCCAGCTTATTATCATAATAAAACAGGTGAAATGGTTGTAGCACTTGAAAACCCAGATCCAAATAACTATACACAAGACACAGATGTTCTTGATACATGGTTTTCATCAGGCTTGTGGCCATTTGAAACAATGGGCTGGCCAGATACAAATGCTGACGACTATAAAAAATTCTACCCAACTTCAACACTTGTTACAGGTTTTGATATTATATTCTTCTGGGTTGCAAGAATGATAACTATGGGGCTTGAATTTACTAAAAAACCGCCATTTTCAACTGTTTATATCCATGGTCTTATAAGAGATGAACATGGTCAAAAAATGTCAAAATCAAAAGGAAACACGATTGACCCTGTCGATTTAATTGAAAAATACGGTTGTGATGCTCTTAGATTTACCTTAACATCTCTTTGCACTTATGGCGGACAAGATATTAAAATAAGTGATGAGAAGTTTGAATTCGGAAGAAACTTTGCAAACAAAGTTTGGAACGCGTCAAGATTTACACTTATGAACATTACAAAATCCGAAAACGAACTTGAACTTGATTTAAATAACCTTTCTTTAGCTGATAAATGGATTTTAAACGAATTAAACAAAACAGCAAAAGAAGTAAACGAAAACATTAAAAACTATAGAATAGGCGAAATTGCTTCAATTCTTTATGAATTTTTCTGGAACAAATATTGCGATTGGTACGTTGAACTATCCAAAATTGAAAAAAACGAAGCAGTTCTTGTTTATGTATTGGATAAATTTTTAAGATTGCTTCATCCTATTATGCCGCATATAACAGAAGCTATCTGGCAAAAAATGCCTGTTAAAAAAGATACTAAAGGCATATTAAACGCTTCTTATCCGCAATATAGCGAAAAACTTGTATTTGAAGATGATTCCAAAAAAATGGAAACTGTTTTTGAAACAATTAAAGCTCTAAGAAACGTAAGAGCAGAATTTAATATTCCACTTGCATCTAAAATAGATATTATAATTGACAACAACGAAGAATTGTACAGCCAAATTATTCCATATTTAAATAGATTGGCTAAAGTTAATTCAACAAAATTTGAAAAAAACACAAACCACTCAAAAAGCGCGTATTGTGTAGTGGATGATACAAAAATTACAATTCCTCTTGAAGATTTAATTGATATCAATCAAGAAATTGCAAGACAAAAGAAAAAAATTGAAAAACTGGAAAATGAACTAAAATCAATTTCAGCAAGATTAAATAATCAAAAGTTTGTTTCATCGGCTCCAAGCGATGTTGTTGAAAAAACAAAGGCAAGAAAAGATGAGCTTGAAGGTGAAATCAAACTTATTGAAGAAACAATTAAAAGATTAAATTAATTATCGTTAATCAAAAAAAGTGAAAATCAGTTCATTCAAAAATTCTTGAGAACCAAAATCCGACTCTGAAGATATCGGTCTATCATAAGCATATTTTCTTTTTATCGGATCATAGGTAAATTTTTCTAAATAGCTTTTAGCGCCGCTTTCATTAATTTCAAATCCTTGGTAGAATTTTTGAATATCTCCAGCTGAAAATTCAGCATAAGAAGCAGCTCTTAAAGGACCGTTTTCAATTGTAGAACCCGCTGGCAAAGTAAGATTTGTTGCATAGTGAGTTGGTTTGCCGTTTTTGAATTTATAATACCTATTTATTTTAAAAGAATCAAACAAAGAGCCTATCCCTTTGGACACTTCAATGCTATCATCTGATACTTTAACAATATTTTTTCCAAACAAACCCGAAGTGGTAATTTCAGCGGGCTTTTTTGTAAGAGAATCAAAAAACACTTTTCTTATAACACGTTTACCTTTTTTATCATATTGAAGTAATAAGTTATTATCGAGTATTTCTGCTTCCAGTTTATCGTTTTCGCTCATGATTTTATGGCTGTTTGAATTAGGAACATTTTTTAAAACTTTACTTATGCCATCCAACAATTCTTTAGTTTTTTTATAAACAGAATCAGCAGATTTTTTAATCAAAGAGTTTCTTAGTTTCATACCTAAAGAAGTAACAGAAAATAAAGCTAAGGCAAAAGCCGCTGCAACAAAAGCGACAGTTAAAATTTGCCCTATTTTTTTATTCTTATCAGATTTTAAAGCAGAACTATTCGTCTTATCAACAAAAGGAATTGCTGAACTTTTATTATAAACATTGCTAAATTGACTATAATATGAATTTTTTTGGCGATTAATATAGTCTTGATTTATCTTACCTAAAGCTGATATTTTACTCATAATAATTATACAAATACCATAAAAATATTTTTTTGTCAGACATAAAATCTTAACCGTATAACATTTATTAATGCTTCAAAAAAGATTTTAGCAGACATTTTAGATTTACCAAATTTTCTGTTTTCAAAAATTATCGGAAATTCGACAATTTTAGCCTTATTTTTGTATGCTTTATACTTCATTTCAATCTGAAAGCTGTAGCCTTTAGATATTATTCTGCTTAATTTAATTTTAAGCAAAATATCTTTTGACCAACCGTTAAACCCGCCTGTTAAATCATAAATTGGGCATCCTAATATCATTCTTGAATAAAAAGAGCCGACTTTTGATATAAAATTTCTAAAACAACCCCAACCTATAACATCACCATTAATTATATTTCTTGAGGCAATTACAAGGTCGTTATCTTTTAATTTATCAAACATTTCAAACAAATACTTTGGATTATGCGAAAAATCCGCATCCATTTGAATAAAATAATCAAACCCTAACCCAATACCGTAACTAAATCCGTCAATATAGGCGCTTGCAAGTCCTCGCTTAGATTCTCTTTTAAATAAAAACAAATTTTCATAATCATTTTGCAACTTTTC
>CALUWL010000086.1 GCA_944324445.1 Candidatus Gastranaerophilales bacterium
AACACGGTCGTAAAGACTTTCATCGCCGACAATACTCGGAGGGTAGCCTCCCGGGAAGATAGGTCGTTGCCAGCTCCAAATTTAAATCAAAAACCCTGAACAAAATTAAAAGTTCAGGGTTTTTAGTTGTTTTAATTAAATTTATTTTATTCTTTATCAGTATTGAAAAAATTCAAAAGCAAGGAATATGCGGCCGTCAAACCTAGTATACTTAATGATTTATCTGCATAAGAAGAAATTTCTTCATTAGAATTTATGTTCTCAATCTCATCAAATAATGATATGCAGCTTCCTGTTTTATAATCTTGATTTACCTGAACATTTGTTATACTAAGTGAGTTATCAGTGGACACAACTCCAAGAAAACTTAAAAAAGATACCTGCGTTTCTCTCTCCTTATATAATACAATCTCTTAATAAAATAAAAACAATTTCCAATTAAAAAATAACAATAAAATTAATATGCTTTTAAATCTTGATTATTAGATGCAATACTTTAATTAAGTAATTAAGGGACTATATAAAATTTTAAAACTCTTCTATTAAATTTGTGCTCAAAAAACTGTAATTTAAAAATAATTAATCTTGAAAAATTAGTTTTATTATGTAATTATATATCTATAAAATCATAGAGACGTGTCCGAGTGGTTTAAGGTGCAGTCCTGGAACGACTGTGTGGGGGATGACTCCACCAAGGGTTCGAATCCCTTCGTCTCTGATTTTTAAAAAGCTTGATTTTTCAAGCTTTTTTTATGAATAATGTATGTAATTTAACGACCGGTTTGATTTGTGTGGATACTTTGATTATTTTGGCTTAGGTCGCTCTGCGAGGGCGTTTTCAGGTCGGAAAATTAAGTTTACCAAAAAAAACAAACTGCCGAAATGGACTTTTGGGGGACTGTACGGATAGTTTGATTTTTTCTTAAAAAGCTAGCGTTTAGCACCGTTTTTAAGGTGTACGGATAGTTTGATTATTTTGGTATAGTCCAGTTGTGCAAATATTAAAAAATGACATAAATTTTATTCTGCCCAAGACCAATTTATTCAAATTTTTAAATTTTTAATTTGATAATTTATCTTGACTAATATTTTTCAGCATGGTATATATTAGTCATTCTGTGGAAAATGTTCTACTAGAATACCAGTATCAATATTGATGTGGAAGTGTTAATTTTATATTTCATTTTAATTGTACTCTACACCTTTATTGTATTGGGGTGTAGTTTTTGGTATTTAAGGAGAATGAAATGACTGAAAAATTTGAATTACAAGTTAAAGCATTTAAAAAAATGGAAGACCCAACACTATCAACAGGACGTGCAAAATATGTCTGCTATGTTAAAGCAGATTCTATTCCTGCCGCTTTTGTTAATTGGATGGGAACAAATCCAAGAGAACAAAAAATGAATACTAATGTTGCAAAAAGGATCATCAAGAGTTTAGAGGATAATTCTAATTTTCATGAACTAAATAGGGGAATACTAATGTCTGTTGAGGACATAAATTTTGATAACAAATCTAATATTGCTACTATAAAAATGTCCGACCCTATGCTACATGGGAATATAGATGGAGGGCACACACTAAGAGCAATTCTTGATAATAAAGTAAAATTAGATAGCATTTTATCTGATCGATATGTTTTTTTTGAATTTATAACAGATTTAGAGTCCCCTGTAGATTTAGCTGAAGCAAGAAATACATCTGTTCAAGTAGACTTAAAATCAATAGAAGAATTAAAAAGTAGTTTTGAGCCTATTAAAAAAGCATTAAATCCTTTAAAATTTTCAGATAATATTGCATATAGAATGAATGAAGAAAAACCAATAGACATAAGGGAAATAATTGCTATATTGCTTATGTTTAATCAAGATATATATCCCAATTTTACACAAGCAGGCATCTTGTCTGATACTCAACCAATACAGTGTTATTCAGGGAAAGAAGCAAGTTTAAAGAAATTTATAAATTTAGATAATAGGAATAAAGTAATAGAAAATATGACACCAATAATAAAAGATATTTTTGATCTCTGGGATAATGTAGAGTTAACTTTTGCTGATAAAGCAAATTGTAGTGGAAAATACAGGTATGGGTCTAGAAAATATGCTAAATACACAGGGGAAGTAATTGGAAAGACTGTTTTTTATCAGAATGATATAAAATATATTGTTCCTAGAGGACTTATGTTTCCTATTGTAGGTGCTTTTAGAGCTTTAGTTACAAAGACAAATGGTAATTATTCTTGGTTAGAAAATCCTTCAACAGTGTGGAATAATATTGGTACAAATTTGGCAAGTATAATTTTAGATGAAAAAACAGAAAATCCAGATGTTATAGCAAAAAATAGTAATCTATGGAGTAATCTTTTTAAAGAAGTGTATATAAATGGGTATTTATTAAAAAGAAAGTAATATGTTTCTTACTTGTTAAACATTTAAATAATCCATTGCATAGTTAATCTAAACAGTGGATTATTTTATTTTCTATATCTTGAATATTATAAATCGTATCCAAAACATCAAAAGTTTCTTCAAGATTGTTTTTAGCACTACTACAACCACAACCATCGGTAAACCAGATAAATGTTACTCCATCTATTGTTGCAACTTCTTGTGCAAGTGTTTTATAACTTCTTGCTGTTTCGTTTAATTTTGAGCCTCTACTAGCATAGAAGTTAGTTTCAATCACATATATTTGATTATTAGTTTTTATTACAAAATCAAAACGTTTTTCCATTTTACCCTGATTAGAAATTGCGGATAAATTTATATTCCATTTTTGTTCAATTTCATGGATATACATTTCTTTAAAGTAATTTTGTCCCTTAATAAAACCTGCTTTTTGAATATAACTTTCAACAAGATTTTCCATTAAA
>CALUWL010000087.1 GCA_944324445.1 Candidatus Gastranaerophilales bacterium
ACCTTTTAATTGGCTTGAATTAGTTGCAATACTATGCAGTGCAGTATCAAGTGCAACATTCAATTTTGGTGCTGTAGCATTTATAATTGTAAACCAACTGGCTTTTGGCGGCAAATTGTAGGTTCCGTCTGTAAATGTTGCATCATCAAAAAATGCTGCTCTTATGTTTTCATCATCAAGGTCTAGTCCTTATTGTACTAAGGTCTAACGTAACTTTTCAATACCATCTTCATATTTTTTGCCAATGAATCTTAAAAATACCAAAGTTAGCATCATATCACGCTTTTTAAAAAACGAACCTGAATTACGTGCTGCTCTAAGAATATCACGGCATTTTAATAAAATATTATCTAGATTTATGCCCTTTTCAACAGTTTTCTTTGCCATACAACCCTGCTTTTGTTGGAATAATCATACTATGAAAATACCTGGTCGAAAATAACAAAATAATATATACATAAAGCCTTTAAAACAGTTGTGTTTGATTTAACACTTGAATAACGCTAGATATTTTAAACGGTTCTATTTACTAATTCTTTGTACGATAATTCTTTAATATTTTCTATAATTCATAATAGATTTGATTTTTATGATTTTATAAAAGAAATTGTTTTCAACATTGGTTTTTGAATAAATAAAATGTAAATTTGTGTTAAAACTTTATTAAAGAATAACAAAAATATTTTTTCAGTAATTTTGTAGCATCAAAGCGAAATGTTGAGTATCAATATGCGTATAAACAATTCATACAACACAAGAAATATTAATCAAACATTTTTCCGTGGTGTTTTTACAACAAACATTAAGGATATTGATAAGAAGTATAGTTCTGTTCATATTACAGATTATGTTGATAGTTTTCAAAAAAGTGTAGATGGTATAACTGATACTTACGAAAAAGAAAGAAAAAAGGCTGAAAACAAATTCTTTGGTAAAAAAAGGGCGTTAAGAAAATTAGACGATGAATATAGAGGCAGAATGGACGCTTGGAGGCAAGATCAAGCTATTTTTCAAAAAGCAAAAGAAGCGCATTTGAAAGATATTGAACAACTTTTAGAAACCGCAAAAAGACATAACGTTACACTTGATGAATTAATAAAATTAAAATCGGATTTTGAAGCAACCCAAAAAACAATTGATTTAGCTAAAAAACAACAAGCCGCAAATGAAAATAGCGGTTTTAATAGATTAGCGGGTTATGAGCCAGAAAAAGCAACTTTACAGAATATCTTAATAAATAAAATTTTTGAAGAACAATCAGGTTTACCAACAAAACTTCCAAATGCAATTTTATTTTTTGGACCAACGGGAACCGGTAAAACTACTTTTGCAATTGCATTAGCACAAGAAATAAAAGAAGGTGCAAAGCCAGTTATGATTGATACTTCCGAAGAACCAGATGATGTTATGGATGAAATAGAAGTTGAAACCAGAAGAGCTAGAAAAAAATACAAACAAACAGGCGAAAGAACAATTATCCTTTTAGATGAAGTAGAGACAATTGCAAGCAGAGATTCAGAAGTATTGGATGAATTAAAAGCAAAATTAACAAAAGCATTTGATGACGACAAATGTATATATATAATGACATCAAATAATCCTACAGAAATATCGCCGGATATTTTAACTCCCGATAGAACAAAATATGTTGTTAGCATAGATCCTCCTGATTTTGAAAATGCTCTTGCAGTTGTAAAGTTTTATTTTTCTGGACTTAATCAACAAGGTTTAGATTATGATAGAATTGCTCGTGCGATAACCAACTGTTCAAATGGTAAATTTAGTAATTCTGGTATAGAAGAATTGTATAGACAATGTTGTACTAGTAAAATATGCACAACTGATGGTATAATAAATTTAATAAATAAAATGTCGCCTAATATTACTCGAAGTGAATTAGATTCGTACGAAAATGATAAAAAAGTGTTTTTAGGAAGATAATATAAATGAATAACACCGTTAACAATTCAAATATTTACACAAAAACCAACGCTATGATTGTAGGTGCAACAGGTATTGTTGGTGCATTGAGCGGCGTTGCAAAAAGTCATTTTTTAGACAAGCCAGATGTTCAAAAAGGTTTAGAACAGGAATTTCATAAATACACTAGAGCTGTTGCTCAAAATGAAATTGATATAAAAGACACTTTTGAACTTGCAGCAAAAAATCAAGAACTTAAAGATAATTTTAACAAATTATGTAATTATTGGTATGGTGCCGGTTTAAAAAAAGCAAATAAAAAAAATATAATAATTGGTTCGTTAATTGGTATTGCAGTTGGAACAGCAGGAATAGTTGCAAAAAATTTATTAAAGAAAAATAAAGGCACTACAAATGAAACTGGCACCAATAAAACACAATATTACAACGCATAAAAATAGCAATTATAATAGAACAAATAAAACTATAATCAAAACAACAAGGCAAAATATATCTTTTGGAAGTTCAGAAGAAACTCTTTCGAAAATTAATTCGGATATTAATACAATTTCCAATTCTTATAAATTTAAAACAGAAATGAATTTATTAAGAAAAAAATCACTCGAAAATAGAGTATCTTATAATGATTTTATAGTTGCATCCATGTTAGCTTATAATAAACTTGCAGTTAATTTTCCAATAAAGGAAGATTTTTTTG
>CALUWL010000088.1 GCA_944324445.1 Candidatus Gastranaerophilales bacterium
TTTCGCAAGTGTTTCAACATCTATCCATGTATCTTTTATATCTGTATTATTATCTGTCATATAATTCCTTATGCAATTAAAGCTACTGTATATTAGCTTTCCTATTCTTAAATTAGAAGTGGTTTAGGGGGAAATGTGTTGATTTGTATCTAAATATATTGAATTGTTAAGCAGAATTTTATTAAAGCACCACTAAAACAGCTTTAAAATATTAATAAAACAATAATTATTCAGCTTATAGAGTGAAAATTTGAAAATTTTTCTCAGAGTTTCTTCCACCTTAGCTAAATATATTCAAAAAGATATTTTTTACACTTAGTTTTAGAAAAGTCTATTTTAATTTGAGAATAAAATATTGATTAATTCTGCTTAATTATAAATAGGGAAATATTTTCCGCCTATAAAATTCACTTCCGACTAAAAAATAAAATTTTATTTCAATTACCTGAAAATGTAAAATTATAATAGAATGTAATCAAAAATTTAAACGTCTAAAAGCTAATGTTTTAGGCGTTTTAAACAATTTATAACAAAAAATCGGCTTAATCAATTGGGGATTAATACGAATTACTCAATTTTGTCTGCCCCTACAATTCAAACACAGTCGCATTATTTAGGTATATCAAGTGTTTTAAGGAGAAAAAGTGAGTATTTTATGACCCTATAACCGGACATTTTGAGCTTTTCAATTACCTATTTCTCATTTTGAAGGAAGTGCCTTAAATGGCTAATATATCGATGCTTTTGGGAGTATTAACTAGAGAAATTTTAGTGTAAAGAAACACTTGGTTTGATTATTGTGTACGGTTGGTTTGATTATTTTAGTAATAGAAACTCAAGTTAACAAAGGGTCAAAAAAAGGCGGTATTGATATAGAAGAAATATTTGAAAACGGTCGAGTCGTAAATAGAACTATGGTTACCAAAAACGCAACTACTTTTACTTATGACACACCGGATGTAAAAAGAATTAATACAGAAGGAAAAGATGGGTCATACAACTTTAAATTATACGAAAAAAAAGATGGGAAATTAAAACCAATTGGCAGAAGAAAATACGATGCCAAGACTAAAATATATAAAGATGTTACGCAATTTTCAAACGGCACTTCAAGAACTGTTAGAGTAAACGAAAACTATGGTATAACATCAATTGTAATTAGAGACAAAAAAGGAAATATTATTGATAAAACAATATACGGAGAAAATATTGCAAAACCAAGTTATTGCCCCGAACCAAGTAAAAGCGAAGCTGGACATAAGGTCTTGGTAGATTGGTCAAATTATCATGGCGAAAGTCCCAAAAAAGCAAAAGAAAAACACAGAATTTCAACTACTGACTTGATTTGGTGGAATAATTATATACTAGATCAAGCACGCCTCATGAAACACGAACCTTACAAACCTATATCAGCATATTTGATTGATACTTTTGGCGGTCCTGATATACTTGAAAAAGTAGGTTTTACAAAAGAAGAAGCCAAACTACTTTTAAAATCAGACTGTTATGATTTAAAAGAAATGATAAGAAGCATTAAAGATGGCACATACACATAAAAAATGTTAGAAGAGCTCTCAATAAGGCAATAAAAGAACAAAGAGATGAACTAAACATATGTTCCGCCCTCAAAAAGGCTATTAATAGTATAAAGACACAAATTGAAAAAATGAATGAAGCTAAAAATACAGAAAATTATTTTACGCAAGTACAAAATCATACTGTAGAACCACAACATACAATACGCGTATAAGATTTATTGATGCTTAGCTGTGCACAGCTAAGCATCAATTTAATCAATCCGGTCGTTAAATTACAATCGAACTCAGGAATTGGGCATTAAAAAAGGGCTTGAAGCTAATTCAGCCCAAAATAAACGAAAAAACTCCCCAGGTTGGACTCGAACCAAGAATGTTTAAGAATATATGCAATGAATTATTAATTCATCTATGTCATTGTGAGTATAAACTATTTCTCACAATATTTCAAGTCTATTTCATAAATTGTCCGAAACAGGACAAAGAAAAAATTTTATACTATAATTAACTCATGCAAAAGGTCTATGAAAAGGATGATATAACCTTATTTCAAGGTGATTGTATTGAAATTCTAAACAAAGCAACACCAGAATCCGTTGATATGATTTTTGCAGATCCCCCGTATATGTTATCTAACGGTGGAATTACTTGCCATGCAGGAAAGGTAGTTTCAGTTAATAAAGGCAAGTGGGATGAAAGTAAAGGAATTGATGAGGATTTTGCATTCCACAACAAATGGATAAAAGCCTGCAAAAGAGTTTTGAAGCCTAACGGAACAATCTGGATTTCGGGAACTTATCATTCTATTTATGCTTGTGGGTTTGCCTTACAAAAAATTGGATTTAAAATTCTAAACGATATTTGTTGGTTTAAACCAAATGCTTCGCCGAATATGTCTTGTAGGTATTTTACAGCAAGTCATGAAACACTTTTGTGGGCAAAAATAGATAATAAAGAAAAACATACGTTTAATTATGAACTTATGAAAAATG
>CALUWL010000089.1 GCA_944324445.1 Candidatus Gastranaerophilales bacterium
GAAATCTTATCTGTTAAATTTAGATTTTCAATATTTTCTTTTGTACATTGAATACCATTTGTAATTATTTCAAATTTTATATTTGGAAATTTTATTGCAATTTCTTTGATTAAATCTCTAGAAATCTTACTTGCAAAAACTTCTCCAACTGCATTTGTTTTTACGTATTTTGCGTGTTCAAGCCAAGGTGTTAATATTTCAATTAATTTATCTTCCTTGTCTTTTGGAATTAGGTTTGTATTTATTTTATAATTTTCTCCACGGCAAAATATACATTTTACATCGCAAAATTCGTCTAAACCTAACAATATTCTTTCCGGAGGGTCTGAAACTAACTTTGGTTCATTTTCTTTTATCTCTTGTAAAATTTCAAGGTTTTGACATCCTGGACATAGAGAAAAGTCGTTGTTATAAAGTTTTTCTCGAAATTCTTTTGCCCGATCTCCGTTCCATATTTCATCAAAGGTTTGCTTGAAAATATTTCCAAAAGAATATCCTTTAATCCAACCACAAGAGCAAGGATATACCTCTCCATAAGGCATTATTTCTGCTAAAATATATGGATTTGGACAATATATGTGTTTGTTTTCGCTCATTATCTACCGTTATCTATATATCTAATGCATTCTGTATAGCCGCAAGTTGTTAATATTTCTCTATATGAAAGATTACATTTATGCTCGTGTACATAGTTTACTATCATTTGAATATATTCCTTAACATTTTCAGGAAGATATTTATTCTTTTCATACCAATGGTGCTCAAGTTCCAGTTGGATATTTGTTAAACCTAAATCTTCTACAATTTTAAGCCATGCTGTAACTTCTTCAAGTGTGTCGTTATATCCTGGAATGAATATATATTTCATTCCAATAAGACTTGCAGAAATAGGATCTAATCCTTTTTTGTATTTTTTTATGTTGTTTATTACTTTTTTAAAATAATCAACATTCTTTATACGTTTATATGTTTCTCTTGTTCCTGCATCAAGTGAAATAGTAACGGCAGCTCTTCTTTGTTCAAGTCCTTTTCTTATCCATTTTGAATAGTCAACTGCTGCTGAATTTATCATAATAAAAATATTTGTTTTTTCTAAAAAGAATTTCATTAAATCAGGGAATTCTTTTAATATTGTCGGTTCTCCGCCTGTAATGTTTACATTACCGTTATAACTTAGCATATTTTGTTTTAAAGCATCTTGTAAAACAGGTAATATTTTCCATGGTTTTAACGAATTTAAGAATTTCTTTTGATCATGTGTGTGACAATAGATGCAGTCTAATTGACAGTTTTCCCAGTGATTTATAAGAATATACTTTAACTGCATAGAACCATCCCAATCTTTTACCTGAAGGCTAGGACATCCCTCACATATTTTTGGTATATCTCCTTTTGCAAATCTGTCTCTGTATTCTTGTTTTATTTGCCTTATTTTATCCCAATCAAATAACTCACCTTTATAATCTTCGATAATTTTTATAGCTTCAAACTTCATACACATTGAATAGCTGCACAAAACAGCGGCATCTCTTATAAAACACATTCCGTTTTCAACAAATTCACAAGATAAATATCCCATTATTTTTCCTCTTAAACTTTTTATATATTAATTATAAATGAGAAAATTTATATTTCAAAGATTTAATAAAACTAATAGGTTTTAGGTTTTTCATACAATCATTTATTGTACAAGCATCTGAGTTGAATATTGGATTCCTTAATACTTTTACAAAATCGTTATATTTCGGGTGCTTTTCATCGAAAATATTCAACTTCTTATATATATCTTTGTTTGTTTCTAGTTCTAAAAGTTCTAGAAATCCTACCGTTGCACCCAGTTCTGCTGCCATTTTTATATATGGAACCATTTCTTTATAATTATATGCATTAACTACAAAGTTTAATATAAATTTATCCAATTTCCCTGTTTTTTTTAGTTCGGATAAAAATTCAAGATTTTTCATTACTTTTTTGTAATTTCCGCCAATAACAAGCTTTTCGTATGTTTTTTGTTTTACTGCATGTAATGATATTGTTATAGATAGAAGTTTATCGATGATCCCTAATTCTTCCAAATTTTCTTTGTCGCAAAGTATACCATTTGAAATTAATGAAAATTTTACTTTGGGGAATTTTTCAGAAATTTTCTTAATTAATTTTCTTGAATGAGGACTTGCAAGTGCCTCTCCTACTCCTGACAGCACAACATTTTCTGCGTTTTCCAGCATATTTGTGATTATATTGTCCATGTTTTCATTGAAATATGTTAAATCTTGTTTTTGATGGCAGCTTCTGCAAAATATGCATTTCACATTACAAGTTGCATCATAGCAGAAAATAAATGTTTTCGGTTTTTCAACTGTTTCTGCAACAACAACATTATGCGTACAGTCTTTCACACATAAATCCAAATTACAGATATTATATTTTCCTGTTATAAATTGTCGTCTAAATTCTTTTGCTCTTTCTCCGTTCCAGATTTGGTCGAAAGATTCTTGGTATATATTACCCAAAGAATAAGAATTGCACCAAGGCGGACAGCATACATAAACATCGCCTTGCATGTTTATTTGTGCTGATTCAAATGGAAATGTGCATATATTATCTGTTTTTTGCAATTGAGTTTGCCCCTCTCCATTAAAAATATATCATAATTATGTTCATTCTGATATAATAACTATAGTTTATTATATTGAGTTCAAAGGTAAAAATGGAATACAAGTGTTGTAATCATATCTTAGGAAGCATTGATCTTAGTTTTAGTGGTTTTAAGTATTGTAATGAAGTTTGGGAAGGTCCTGAATACATTTCTTATAAAGA
>CALUWL010000090.1 GCA_944324445.1 Candidatus Gastranaerophilales bacterium
GCTTTATATTTCTTTGGCGGAGTTACAACAAAGGATTTTGTTCTTGTTATGATTTTAGGTATAGCAATTGGTACTTATTCTAGTATATTCTTTGCAAGTACATTGATTGCTCTTTGGAATGATATAGAACAAGCTAAAAAGTCAAAAGTTGGAGTATAATGTCTGAACTAAAATCATTAGCAGAATTTATTAGAGAAACTCGTGAAAAAGCGGGTTTCTCTGTACATGGGCTTTCTAAAAAATCAGGTTTGACAGTTGAACAAATTGAAGATATTGAATCAGGCAAAGATTTGTTTCTTCCTGCTACAATCCGTCAAAAACTTGCTAAAGGACTTAAGATTAATCCATCTGATATTAAAGAATATGAAAGAATTCTATTAGTTTCATATGATTCTGTTACAGAAAAATATATAAATAGTGTTAAAAAAGCTATTTTAGAAGGTGAAACCGAAAATTTAAGATGTCCTATTTGTTCTGCAAAACTTATTACTAAGGTTGTTAGACTTCTTGATTTAGAAAATAATATTGCGCTTCATCCTAAAGCTCAATGTAGTAAATGTTCTTTTCAAATCAAATAACAAAAACAGATATTTTCTATCTGTTTTTGTTATTGATTTTATTTCTTAATTTTTATTTATCTGGCTTTCCCGTTTCTTTGAATACAATGTTATTGAAATATTTATTAATAAATAATCTGTGTTTGATGTGAATGCTGTAACGTTTAAATTTGAAATATATGTTAAATATTTGAAATTATTATTCATGTCATATAAAAATGTTTGTAACTGGGCATATGAACCAACGAAGAAAAATTTAAGTTCACATACATTATAAGATTCAGGACTTTCAATATAAATAGGATCTGTAGCAGGTCTCATATCATATTCGATTGATCTGATTAATAGTCCGTTCTTTTGTGCTTTTTTTATAATTTCTTCAAACATATTTCCGAAAACTCCAAGATTTTCTGTTGAAGATTCTAGGTTTGATTCATATATTGGTTTCAGTGATTTCAACTTTATATTTTCTGCTTCTTTTTCAGCATCAATTTTTTTAATTTTTTCTTCTAATGTTTCTCTTTCCAGATTATTCTTATCAGCTCTTAGTTTTATCTCATTAAATTCTTCATATTTTGGTTTAATAACAATGAATGTTATTAAAAAGAATAATAATATTGCTAATGCAAAACATATTGGAACGATTTGTTTATTTTTCTTATTCATATATTGCCTTTATTCCTTATATTATTGGTGATGGTGGTGGTGTCATTATTGCTGAACCACGTCTTGTTCTGTTTTGAATTTGATTCTGATTTTGTGTTGGCATATTCTGCGTTATTGTGTTCAAAAAATCCTCATCTGCTAATGAAACATCTATTTTTGAGGTCTTTATTTCAAAAGTAAAACCATTTGGAAGTTTTGCAGGAACAGGATCTTCTTTAGAATTTATAGATAATTTAGACAACATTAAATCACTATTTTTCTCTCTTAGACCTTTTACAAAATCCTGAACAGATTCACTTGTAGGTGCTTCGCCTAATATTCCAATTCCTCCATCTGCATTTGTTACGAATTTTTTTATGTATATAGATTCCGGTATATCAGTTGATAAAGCACTATATACATCATAAACAGTTTTATTTGTTTCAAGTATCTTTGTTAAGATTGGCAATACATCTTTCTTTTGTTCTTTTTCATTTGTAGATATTGTTCGTCTAAATACATCTATTTCTTTTTCAGCAGAGTAATTTTCTCCTTCAATATTATTTATTTTGCTTGAAAATAATAATGAGACACCCAAACATACAAATATCGCAAGTAATATCGACGTAACTAGCAATACTATAATAAATCTATATAAATCAACTTCGTATTCTCCTACTTCTATAAGGTTTTCATTTATACGTTCAGGCGGTAGGAAATTTATGTTAAGAGGGTAATCATCATAATCGGCAACTGCTGCACCTACTGCTTCTATTGTCATATAAGATATCATATTTGAATCAATATCTGTTCCAACTCCAGAAATGTCAATAAATTGTTCATTAGAGTTTATACTTTTATTTATACAATCTATCTCACCTTGGAATTCAAGTCTTTGTGCCAATAGTTCGGAATTAACTTCATCAGTTTCACTTATAATTAAGAATGATTGCGGACTATTTTTCGAAATAGTATTTGTTGCAATCTTGGATATTGTTGAATATACCTCTTCTGTTGAAAAAGATTTTACGGCTAGAGGTTCTTCTACGCAATCTATTAATACTGGTCCATTTAAGTAGAATGAACAACAGCTGTTTGGAGTGATTAATAATATTGCTGTTTTTTCTTCCTTTTGTACATATTTATTAAATCTGTCACAGAATTGAATTGCTTTTAACATAGATGAATACGATGAATCAATTCTTACAAGATCAATTTCTAAGTTATCAAATATTTCTATAAGCTTAACTATAACTTTTGTTTGTATTGCACTGTAAACAATATTCTTTTTATCACGTCCAGTTGCACTATCTAAGATCGAATAAGAAATGATAGGTTCGTTTCTTTTAAAAATATATAAATCTTCTATTTCTGACTGCAAATTTTCAATAATAAAAGGTGTTTCAGATACATTGTCCAAAGATGTTATGCCAAAATGTACATTTGGTAAATTTAATGTGACACTGCATTCTCTTGGGTTTAAACCTGCATCTTCAAATAATCCTTCAAGTACTTCTGAAAATTCATCAAAATCTATTATTTCTCTGATTGCATTATTGTATTTAATATTACCTGAAGAATATTTAACAACAGACTTTGAATCTTTATCGATACAAACAAGCTCTATAAAATTATTTGCTGAAAGTGAAATACCAACATGTGTTCTCTTTTTAAATCCCAGTTTTTCTAACATATCTTTAAATTAACCCATATTCCAATACAATATATTAATATTATACCTATAATATTTTATATTTTCATTTTTGACAAGAAACTTAATGAATGATTTTCTTTTTTTTACTATACCATTTAATGTATAATAGTGGAAGTTCGTAATATAGTTTTATGGTGGGCCTATGGAAGATTTTATTTTTGGTAGAAATAACGTGCTTGAATTATTACAAAATGGCAAACGAAATGTAAGTAAAATTCTTCTGATGCAAAATTGTAAAGAAAATTCTAAATTGTCGCAAATTGTTGAAATGGCAAGGAATAGAGGGATTGTTTTTCAGTTTATTCCTAAAGAAAAATTTATTAAATATAAAGACTATGCACATCAAGGTGTAATCGCATATGTGTCTCCTGTTAATTATACTTCGTTTGATGATTTTTTATTAATAAATAAAGCTAATAAAAAAGTAATCGTTACAGACGGTATAGAAGATCCGCATAATATGGGTTCAATTATAAGAACTGCTGTATGTGCGGGATTTGATGCTGTTATTTTTCCATCAAGAAGAAATGCTGTTATAAATGCAACGGTTGAAAAATCTTCAGCCGGAGCAATTAACCATATTGATTTAATTATGGTTAATAGTCTATCTTCTACAATTGATAAATTAAAGGATAACGACTTTTGGATAATTGCAACTGATATTAATGCAAAAGATAATTATTATGACATTGATTATTGTAATATGAATTTTGCAATAATTATGGGCTCCGAAAAAGATGGTGTTTCGACAACTATTTTAAAGAAATCTGATTATAAAATAAAAATACCAATGTTAAGAAAATTTGATTCTCTAAATGTTGCAAATGCTGCAAGTATTGTGATTTATGAAGCGGTTAAGCAAATAATACAAAAATCGGGGAATATTGTATA
>CALUWL010000091.1 GCA_944324445.1 Candidatus Gastranaerophilales bacterium
TTCATTTGGATTTACAGCTAATTGAGTTAAAAGTTGTTCAAAATTTTTTGGGAACTGCAGTAAATCCTTAAGCATATCCATAGTCTGCTGTTGATTTAAAACACTCAATTCCGCAATTGTTTTACTTAATTGTGCTGTTGTCTGCGGCAAAAAAGGCTGTGCTATATATGGTGTATTTACCTGTTGATTTTGGTTTTGAATAACTTGGGGTGTATTTGGAACATTATTTTGAACAACTCTATTAAAGTTGTTCATAAAGTTATTTGAAAATTGATTCCAATTTATATTTGACATATCTATAAATTAACATATTGTTTTATAAAAATAAATCTATATACTTTTTACTGAAATTTTATAGATAATCAAATATTTCATTAATCACCTTGAAGTGCTCTTTCCTTTAATATGCTTAAGCACCCTTTAACTTTACCAAGATTATTCTCATTACCTAAATAATCCAGAATATCTTGTTTAGAACCTCGTATAACATTCATGTAATAAACCGGTCCGTCTTCACTCAACTGATAAATTGCCCTTAAAACTTTCGAGTCAGGTGCCTCTTTATCGTAAGCTGATTGAACTGAAAGAGAATATACATCTTCAGTATCAGCATCTTTATATTTTACAGTCACAGGTTCAAACTTATTTATTCCCATACCTTCTTGAGGAACCTCTTGTCTTACTTTTTTATATAAACTTTCAACAAGTTCTCTTTTGAAATCTTTATTGGCATCAATTTCTATATTTTTTCTATAATTCATTTTATTAAGACCATTTATACTATTATCTATATTCATTTATTCATTCTCCTTCGACTTTTTTATCTGCTGATGTAATTCTTCTAAACCTTCTTTACTTATTTGATAAAGTTCTTCTTCAGTAAATAATTCTTTTAAAAGAGGATAATCTTCATAAATATTGGGTTCTTCTGATTTTGCTCCGAATTCACTAACTCTTGAAGATTTATATACAGCACTAAAATATTCATTATATTCGTCCATTGCTGTTTTTCCATCAACATCCTTTTGTGTTAAAGTTTGGAGTTTATTTATAACTTGCCTTACAGAATCATATTCTGCTCCTAGAACAGTAGATTTATTGCTTTTGATATCATAAACTATGTGTTCTATTTCTGCAAGCTCATCCAATTTTGCAGCCCTAAATTGCAATTCTTCCAATTGATTATATTTGTTCACAAGATTAAACTGTGCAGCTGTATATCCGCTTTGTTTTTCTTCCGTCTCAACTATAAGAGATTGATAGAATTTAGCACCTGATTCTATATCATAAAGATATTCTATTTCTGAACCATCCTTACGTGTTTCCTGTACCAATTTATAACTACTTTGAGGTGTATCTGCTGTTTTTTGCGTTTCTTGATACCATTTATTATATGCATTTTCAATTTGAGTCAATTGACTTTGTGATAAATATGGTACACTATTTTCACCATAATAATTATGAACTTCAGTAATTTTTATTTCCCCTGATTCTATAGCTTTTGATAAACCGTCAACAAAAGTCTGGGTTTGAGCATCACTTAATTCTTGCCAACCTTTATTTTTAACCGCCTCAAATTTTACTAATAATTCATCAGAAATTCCATCTATTTGGCCGGATAAATATTTAGTAAATAAGACTCTGTCTGATTGTTCAGGAATTTCTGTTTTTATTATTTCACTAGTTTCAAATGCATCAGGGGATATTGTATCAGTTGGATTTAATACCAATCTTGTTCCTTGCGCATCACCAATCAATGGTTTCGCATCTTGGGCACTTGTAGGTAAATCACTACCTAACTTTAACATTTTATTTTTAAGTTTACTATATACAGAATCATTTCCTTTTGCTCTGCCTGTTATAATACCCAAACCATCTGATTTGGAATGATATATTCCATCTTTATCTTTTACAAATTCACCATCCGGTTTTACTCCAAGTACATCATATATTTCTAACATAGTATCTACTGTATAAGTGCCAGAAGAATATTCTTCCGATATTTCTTTTGCATAACCTTTTAACAGAGTTACTGTTTCTCCTTCATTTAAAATATCTATTGCAATATTTAATCTATCCAAATTAACATCTTCAGGTTTTAATTTTCCAAGCGATTTAAGAACTGTTTTTGCGTCTCCGGTTCCTAAACTCGATAGATAACTTTTAGCTTCTTCAACATCATAAAATTTGGATATTGTTAAATCTGAAGAACCATTATATTTATAAGTATTTGTTGCGTTTTTTGTTTCAACATCTACTGTTTTAACTTGTTCTACAAATCCATCAAAATCAGCATCACTCATGTTCATGCCGGATGAACGAAGATAATCTCTTGCTCCTTCTATATCACCGCTTAAAATTTTTCCTTGTGCTGTATTTATTACATTTTGTTCATAACTATTTGATTCTAAGTTCATTATTTTAGAAACAAAATCAATACAATTTGGGAAAAGTTCATTTATTCTGCTTTGAAAGTTACTATTTGTTACTTTTCCGCTAGTTACATACGAAACCATTTGTGCAAATAATTCTTTTCTGGCAGTAACATCATTAAATGAAAAATTATTATTTTGACCTTTTGACACGCCCAAATAATATCCAAAATCAGGATCATCTAATAACTTCTGAAAAGTTTCTCCGGCATTCCTTCCTGCCTGTTCATCTATTTCCATCATTCTTATAATATCTGAAGTTATTGCAGAATCAAAATCCTTACTAAAGGATGGCATATCAATAAATCTTTCAAAATTTTCACCATCAATTACACTAATAAAATCTTGTCGCTCTAAACCTAATTTAGTTCCATTATTATAATCAAAAGCATGTCCTAATTCGTGCGTCAAAGATTCAACTGTATCTTGAGGTATTCTGTTTACACTAATATCTCCATTATTATATCTTTCACTTAAAATTATTTTACTTAAATCTATAGTTTTAACATATCTCGGATAATTAAATATATCTGTCTCAATTGTACCATCAGATGATGTAACTGGCTTTTTTCCATGTTGATATTGAGCATGAGATTTATTAGGGAATAATATAAGATCATCATATATTTCTATTGGAATTCCATTATCAACAATATTCTTTAAAAGAACATCATCAGTTTCTGATAATTTATTTATAAATCTAGTAATATAATCATCAGATACACCTTGGCTTGTTTTACTGTAAATGAATGTTTTTTCTAATACAGAATTAACTAAGTCATACTTTTGAGGATTAGAAGCTTGTAAACTTCTCAGAGAATCTTGTATTTCCGGATTGATTCTTGACACACCCGTAGTTTTTAAAGATGGAGCATTTAAAATATCTAAATTTGTTAATTCCCGTCCATATAACTTTCTCAATTTTAATATATATTGTGGATCAAGTCTCACATCTGAAATAATTCCATTTGGCAATACTAATCTAGAAATACCTACTTTATTTCCTTCTGAAACAGTAACAGGATATATGTGGTATATTTGACCATTATTCAAAACTACATCTTCTTTTGCTATATATTGTTTTCCATCTTCTGTTGATATTGTTTTTAAAGTAACATCTTTACCATTAACATTGATTTTTACATCAGCTTCTCCATTGTTTTGTATATCAATTCCTTTATTTCCGTATATATCATCTATTAAAATATCCACTTCATTAACTGTCGATAAATCTGATTCAGAATTATAATCAGAAACAGCGTTCATTGCTCTTACCGAATCAACTTGTTCTACAAATCCATCAAAATCAGCATCACTCATGTTCATGCCGGATGAACGAAGATAATCTCTTGCTCCTTCTATATCACCGCTTAAAATTTTTCCTTGTGCAGTCGATATTATTCCTTGCTGATAAGCATTAACTTTAGATGAAGACAAACCTGTTAGAATTCCTATCAATTGGTTCTTACCTTCACCTAATAATCTATCCATTGACCAATAATCATCAGCATCCATAAATTGTCCTGTCGTTATTATCGACTGGCCTTGAGCTATTACAAAATCTGTACCTAAGGATAATGCGGCATCTGCTGTAGTTTCAGCAGTTTGACCAAGTACATATTGACCAACTTTACCTATGCCGGCACTTGCAGCCTTATTCTCTACAAATGGATTTACTACTCCGCTTGTTAATTTCCCTATTCCGCGACCTGCCATATATGAAACAGCTTCAACTCCTGTTTCAAGAGCAATATCTCCTATTTCTTCTTTTGTTAATCCATCTGAATCTGTTGAATCATTTACTAAATCCATTGCGTTATCAACGAACATACCACTTAATGATATATACTTACCTGCTGTCATCAAAGCTATTCCAACCGGCGCTGCCGGAGGGAATACAAATGATACTACAGCTCCTGCAACTATACAAGTTATACCAACCGTTGATATAGCCATTGATAATTTATCTGCAAAAGAATTCTGATCTTCTGCATATTTTTCTACTAAATCTTGTATACCTGTACTTCTACCAAATGTTTCCATTTGACATAAAGCATACTCTTTTGAAATATCTTCTATACTTTTTCCTGTCGCTTCCTCAAATTTATCAATATAATCTTCATCATATTGACATCCGACCATTACGGCAGAATATATTTGAGAAACCTCCATATATTTATCTATTTTTTCTTTAGAATAAGTTGTACCTGTATAATATTCATATGCTTCCTCAAAAGTCATACTGCTTTCACCATTCAATGCAGCAGTTAGACCTTCTATCATTGCTTCTTGTTCAGATATTAACGTTTGAATTTCATCATTTGTTATTCCAAGTCCGGTCAACTCTTTTAATAAATTATACCCTTCAGATACTACTCCGTCTGAAGCCTCTTGTGTATTAAATGTACTTTTTATTGACTCTAAGTTTGCACTCATTGCTTGCAAGACATATTCTTGATACTCTTTTTCTGTCTCAAATCCAACTTCTTGTGATAACATATAATCTGTATAATCACTTACACTTATACTTGTTCCATCTTCCAGCATTATTTGAGAATCAGACTCTATTCCAAGAATTATATCTTTATCTATATCAATATAATTATTATCATTTACTATTGTATCATTCTTATTTGTCTTAATATTTTCAATATCTGTTTCTTCTATACTTAATGAATTACTGCCACCACCTGCATCTAAAGTATTTACAGAAGCATTTGTTACAAGAACATTATCGCTTCCTCTACCGGTTTTTACTTCTTCTGTTTGAGTATCATTCAATATAACAGTATCTTCTCCATTATCTAAGATTCCCCATAAAAAATTACTGCTTGTATTTACATTTGATACCGTTGAATCAGAAACAGAAACAAAATCATTTCCACTACCTGTATTGATTTTACCAACTTCTGAATCTTCTATAGTTATTGAATCAGTTCCTTTCCCTGTACTTAAATTTCCAACAGAAGAATTATATATTTTTATGTTATCACTAGATTTTCCTGTATCTATTGATTCTATCTCTGAATCATATATTATTAAATTTGTACCAGCAGAACTACCTGTAATTTTTGCCCCTTTTACACCTGCAACTATTACTTCTCCTGTTTTTTTATTCTCATATATTTTTACATCGGTTGTATCTGAAACAGTTATTTCTGTTCCATTTGATGTTCTATATGTATATGTGCCAGAATTCCACAAAAATCCTAATACTTTATCTGATTTAGTTTCTACTGATTGCCATTCGGATTTATCCAAAGCAGATTCATCAAATTTATTTTCATCTTCATTTCCTGCATATTCCTCATATTTTAAATCTTCTAATGATAATGTTTCACTATTACCATCATTTTCCGCTAGCTTTGATATTACTTCATATAATTCATCGCCCGAATCTAGTTTATAATTTTCTACAACATCTTGTACAAATTTATCTATATTTAAAGTGGTTTCGCCATCTTCCAAAGAATTCTCAAATAATAATGCAAATTCCTCCTCGGATATTTCCAAATTATCTTTAGAAAATATTCGTTGAATTTCACTAAAACCATTTAATTTTATTGATTCTTCACTCAATATACAACACCAATACTTACTTTTTACATAGTTTTTCGGTTTTTTTCTATATTTCTTTAGAATATTATTTATTTTTTTAAATTTCTTTTTACAATCTTTACAATCATTTATTCTTATGATTTCAATTTCTACAAAAGTAGTATATAATTATAATAGAGATTTAAATAATCTTGGGAAAATGTTCACTTTCTTAACGAAAGGCAAGAGATGTCATTCGGTATAAATGGTCTAGATAATATACCAGCAATACAAAAATCGCATCACACAAATGATGGTGGCGCTGGCAATTTAGGTTATTTTCAACAAGAAAGAAAAAAGAAAGAAGAAAAAGAAGAACAAGATGTTTTCGAATTTTCTTCTAAAAAAAATGATGAAGATGACCCTTTGATGGAAGAATTAGATTCAATTGGAAGTAGAATAAAAGGATTTTGGAAAAGTTTGCATGAAAACTTTTCGGATAAAGAAGAAAAAAATCCCGAAGATGAATAATCTTCGGGTTTATAGTATGTGTGTACGTTTCAAGATTTTATTTATTCAGTCTTAAAAACTAACTCATCATTATTTACATCAATTTTTACTTTTGAATGAGGAGTTATTTCCTGTTTCAATATCTT
>CALUWL010000092.1 GCA_944324445.1 Candidatus Gastranaerophilales bacterium
AGATTTAGCTAATAAACCTGAAAACATTAGAGCAAAAATTGTTGAAGGTCGTGTAAACAAACTTATGTCACAAAAATGTTTAATGGAACAACCTTTTGTTAAAAATCCTGATCAAACAATCGAAGCTTTATTAGCAGGAAAACTAGAAATTAAAGCATTTGTTCGTTGGACATTAGGCGAAGGTCTTGAAAAAAGACAAGATAATTTTGCTGAAGAAGTTATGAATCAAATGGTAAAATAAGATTATAATCTGAATTTGAAAAGGAGAGACATATAAATTGTTTCTCCTTTTTTGTGTTATAATTTGTGTATGTTCTTGTATATTATTATATTTATAAACTTAGTTCTAATCTTTGCTTTAAGTGTTATCTGTTGTATTATTTTTAATAAATATAATAAATTATTGAGTGATGTTTCAAAGATATATCTTGCTGTTAAAAGAGTGAGATATGGAGATATAAATTTACGACTACGAAATCTTTATAATCAAGAGTTAGAGAGTCTTATAAACAGATTGTTTGAAACTATTTATGACAGAGAAATGATGATAAAAGAATATCAGTCAACTCTATCGAAGAAAAATCTTTCTTTGGAAGAAATAATAAAACAAGAAAAACAATTACAGCTTTTTAAAGAAGAATTTGCAGCTACTTTAACTCATGATATGAAGGTCCCTGTTATTGCAGAACTTAATTCATTGAATTATTTGATTGATGGGCGTTTTGGTATGCTTAATGATAAGCAACTCGAAATTTTAAGACTTATGAAAGCTTCGAATCAAGAATTGAAGGAATTAATTGAAAATATGCTTGAAACTTATAGGTTAGAACAGAAAAAGATTAAGTTAGATAAGTCTAAAAATTATCTTAATCCGTTTATTAATTCAATTGTTGATGAAATGGGACAAATTGCTATTGAATCTGAACATAAAATTTCTGTAGATCTTTCTCAAACTGAAAATTTTGAATTAGAATTTGATGTTTTTCAACTAAAAAGGGTTATAAAAAATCTAATACAGAATGCTTTATCGTTTAGTCCTAATTCTTCAGAAATTATTATTCGTTCAGAATTATATAATGAAAAAATTAAGTTGTTGTTTACAAATAAAGGTAGTGGTATATCTGCTGAAGATTTGGATTTAATTTTCCAAAAATACTATTGCGGGCATTCTAAATTCAGAAAGGCAGGAACAGGTTTAGGTTTATATTTGTCGCAGCAAATAGTTCTTGCGCACAATGGAAAAATAGAAGTGGATTCTTCAAAAGAGGAGGAAACTACTTTTATTTTAACATTACCGTTCTGATTTATATATTACCGGTGGAACTGTTTCTATCGTCTTCAAATAATTTTATATCTATATGTTCATCAGTTTGTTGCATTGATGCATATCTGTATGCTGAAGTATTTGCATCTATCTCGATATTTACATCAGCATCTATCATCTCAACTTCCTGATTTGGAAATTCTTTTATTTTTCCATCTGATAGTTTTACTGAAACTTTATTTGTTAATACATTTAAAGCACAAACTCTGCCAACGCCATCTTGTGTCATAACACCTGAACCTATCGGAACCATTTCTTTTGCTGTTTCTATATAGTTCTTATATTCATAATTCAAACAACACAATAATCTCCCACAAGTTCCTGAAATTTTGCTAGGAGTTATTGGCATACTTTGATCATGAGCCAGCTTTATATTTATTGAATCAAATTGTCTTTTAAAAGTACAGCAACAAAAAGGTCTTCCGCATAGACCGTTGCCGCAACATAAAGATGTTTCGTCCCTAACGCCTATATGTTTTAAGTCTATTCTTACTCTTTTAAATACTTTTGTTAAGTCTTTCAGAAGATTTCTAAAATCAACTCTTTCCGGTGCAGTATAGTAAAATGTTACTTTTCTTCTATCAAAAGTGTATTTGCATTGTATTAAGTTCATTTGAAGGTTATGCTGCTTAATCAATTCCAGACAGTCTTTGTATCCAGCTTCTTCCATTTTGAGGATTTCATCTTGTGTTTTTTTATCTTCATCTGTCATAACACGAACTAAAGGAATTGATGGGATTTTTTTTCTTTTTAGTATACTTTCTACTTGAGGAGGAACCACATATGCGGTTGTAACTTCCTCTCCTTTTTCAGTTAAAACTATTACCATATCTCCGTGTTTAACAATAGTACCTTCAGGTACTTCAAGCGGATATTGTTTATTTTTTATAAGTTTTACAGCAATCATATGTATATTCTAGCATAAATTTTGTATATTGTTTATTTGATTTAGGCAATTTTTTATAGATAAAATACTTTATATATAAGTATAGTGGTTAGTTTTATATTGTGAGGTTTGTCTTATGAATCCAAGGTTAATTAAATTTGCTGTTGAACTTCAAAATACTGAAAGAAG
The DNA here is from genome assembly GCA_944324445.1 of Candidatus Gastranaerophilales bacterium. Classification (GTDB taxonomy): domain Bacteria; phylum Cyanobacteriota; class Vampirovibrionia; order Gastranaerophilales; family Gastranaerophilaceae; genus RUG14156. The sequence goes on from CALUWL010000092.1 coordinate 2,400, forward strand.
TGAATGTACTATAAAATATATCGATTTTAAAAATGGTGGTCGTAAGATATTGGACATATTTAAGTTTGTTAAAGTAACCGTTCCTGTAGATAGAAATTCATAAACTATAATGTAAAATATTTACAAAAAGATTTTGCATTGTATCTTAATCGGTTTGTTTGCAGTTCCTCTGTGAGTTTTCTTAAATTTTCAAGTGCAATCCGCCTTTCAGCATCAATTACTGTCATCGTCTCAAGGGTTTTATTGGAATTTTGAAATAAATAATTAATTTCCATAGAATCTTTATCCAAAGTTCTTTTTATATCATATTTTCTTTTGTTTTTAACAGTTAAATTGCAAAAGCTTTTTGTCATCTTCATATATTCCCAATATCAAACTTTTCCTAATTATATCAATTAAATTTTCAAAAGAATCTATTGTTAAGAAATATTATATTGTCTTTTGCAATTTTTTCTAATATTAAAATCAAAAGGAGGAACAAAAGTTCCTCCAAAAATGAATACGAAAAAAGGATAAAAAAGAAAAAGTAAAAA
>CALUWL010000093.1 GCA_944324445.1 Candidatus Gastranaerophilales bacterium
ACAAGTAGTATTAAACAAGGAAAAGAAAATTTATATAATGTTTTAAAAACGGCAGAGGTTGTAATCTTAAATAGAGATGAAGCTTCAATGCTTACAGGAATACAAGTTAGACCGGATACAAAGCATGAAAAATATTCAGAATATATAATTCATCCGGATATTATATCTATGTTAAAAGAAATAAATTCGGGAAAAGCTAAAATAACTATTATCACTGATGGTAAAAATGGAGCTTATGCATATGATGGTTTAAGATTTTATCAATGTGGAGAGTTCCCTGCCAAAGTTGTTAGTACTCTTGGTTCTGGCGATGCATTTTCATCTACATTTGTTTCTTCATTTGAAAAAACAAATGGAGATGTTGAAAAATCTTTAAAGTATGCATCTGTTGTTGCTGCATCTGTTGTTGAACATTTTGGTGCACAAAGTGGATTCTTGACTTTTGATAAAATAGAAAAAAGACTAGAAGAAAATCCCGGGTTTAAAGTTAATATTATAAATGAATAAAAAGAGCGGCAATTTGCCGCTCTAATCTTTTTTACTTATTTAGCTTCTAAATTATGCAGCTATAATAAGTTCTTCTTCTCTTAATTTATCCTCATCTTCTTTTTCAGTTGATGTTTCTGCATTTGTTGTTTCTGAATCTTTCTTCTCTACTGTTTGACCTTTTGTTCCATTTTCGGCTATTTTTTCATTTGTATTTTCTGTCTCTTCAAGAGATGCAAAGAAATTTTTTGCTTCTTCATCTGCTTCTTTCTTAGTAGCTTCGCTTATTCCATCCATTTGTTCTTTAGATAGACCTATGTCTGAAAATCCTTCTTGAATTTGTTCTTTTAATTCTGCTGATTTTTCTGTATACAAGTTGAAGAAGTTTACATGTGGTTCTAATTCTTCTGAGTATTCAATTGCTGATTCACTTTCTGTTAATGAATCTTCATTTGCATAATCAGTGAAATCATAGTTATTTTTTAACCACTCTAAGTCATCATTTGTTTGGTACCCATTTAGAGTTTCACCATTTAATGTTACATCAAATGTTCCCCAAAGCTCATTGTTTTCACTTCCCACACCGGTATTGAAGTTATTTGGTCCAACACCTTCTTTTGCTTCTTCGTGTTGAGTTGTGCTGATAGCTAAATCTGAATCTTCACCGAAAGCTTCTTCTATAGTTAGTGCTTGTTGATTACCATTTGCATCAGTTTTGTATACCATAACTCCACCTGCGGTTAGTTCATTAGCATCAACAATTCCGTCCAGGTTTGTATCTAAGTCTGTCATTTCAGACCAAGCAGCTTCTTGACCTTCTTTGCCTCCTTCATATCCTAAAAATTCAGATTCATTTGATAAATCACCATTACCATCTTTATCTATAAAGAAATCATATTGATTTCCTTCTGAATCTTGGAATCCTTGTGGTTCACAATTTGTTGGCGGTGGGCAAGTTTCTGCTTCAACTGCTGCTTCATATTCTTGTGTCTTTAATTCGATTTCATCATCAATTAATTGAGTATCTGTAATTAATTTATTTAATTCACCTAAGCAATTATCGATTTCAGCAACTTCTTCACTTGCTGCTGTCAATGCTGCTACTGCATCAGCTATTTCTGGTGTATTTGGCATTGCACCTTTTATGTTTTCTTGAAGTTCGTCTCTAGTCATACCTTCTCCGCCTTCTTTATTGGCATTGATGTATGCTTGAATATTTTCATCTAATACAGCTTTTGTTTCTTCTTCATGTTCTTTTACTGCAGCATCTTGAGCTTTTGCAGCTTCCATTATATGTTCTTCAGCGGATTTTGCTAAACTTTCAATTTCATCTTCGATTTTCTCCATCTTTTCGATGTTTTCTTCTTTTTTAGCTTCAAGTTCTTCCAGTTCTTCTTTGATTTCTTCAGATGCAGCACCTGTTCCAGCAGTTGCTGTTGTTCCGCTTGCTTCAGTTGTTGCACTTGTTCCTGAAATTGCTTCTTCTGCGGCTGCATATTCTGCTTCAATTGATTCTAGACTAGAATTTTCACTTGAAGCTAATGCTTCTTCACTTTGGAATACAATTGGTGAACTTGTGTCGTCGGTTTGAAATTGTGTGCTTGCCGGTTTTGTATTTGTTGTAGGATTAATTCCAAATTGTTGAAACCAAAAATCATTTCTAATAGAATTTGCCATGTTTACTCTCCTCGTTTTTTACTCTTATTTCTATAAAGTATTTTTTGAAGGAGAAATTGCCCTTGTTGTATATTTTTTGTATATACAATTGGCTAAAAGCTTGCCTGTCTTTAATTCTATAGGTTCACAAAAGTTAACAATTAAAAATATTTTTATTTATATCATTAAAACTATGTATTATTTTATTCACATATGGTATTGATTCATATAAAGAGTCTTTTTCAATTGATGCAATTGCTATAATCATTCCTATTCCTGCATTATGTGCTGAATTTATGCCTGATATAGCATCTTCTACAACAACGCAGTCTTTCGGAGTTAAATTTAAATTTTTTGCAGCTATTTCATATATATCTGGTGCTGGTTTACCGGGAATTTTTCCATTAGAGTATACAATCTTATCTATATCAAACCATCTTGCCAGATTGAATTCTTTTATATAAAACTCAACATTATCCCATTCTGACATTGTAGCTATAGTTCTTGGAATATTATTTTCTTTTAGAAAATTAAGGAAGTTTTCAGCCCCCGGGGCTAATACCATATTTTTTTTATCCTTCAAGCACATTTCACGATACATTGACTCTTTTTCTTTTGCTAATTTTATTACCAAATCAGGTGTTGGCTTCTTACCGATTGCATATTCAATTATATCGGCATTAGTTCTTCCAAACATTTTTTCTCTCATTTCATCATCCGAAAATTCATAGCCTCTTAATTTTTTTGAATATAGTCGCCACGCCTCATAATGCATATGAGAATCGAAAAATA
>CALUWL010000094.1 GCA_944324445.1 Candidatus Gastranaerophilales bacterium
TGATATTGGAATAGTAAAATTTACAACTAATAATGTTCCATTAGAAATAGGTGATTTTACTTCAATTTCTATTATTTTAGGAATTTTTTGCTTTATACTTCAAACTGTATTGCTAAAAAGAGGTAATAAAGCTGCAATCATAATTGCAATGACCATAACGACAATCCTCGGAATAATTATAGGAGATGTGGAAGTTCCGACCAAAATAATTTCAGCCCCGATGAACATAACTTCATCTCTATTTCAACTTGATTTTTCCGGACTAATGAATAAAAATTTTATTCCAATGTTTTTTGTAATATTCATAATGGTAAACATTGATACAGCTGGTGCAATAATCGGTCTTTCATATAAGACAAATAATACACAAAATATAAATTCTAAAAATAATAATAAAAAAGCAATGATAGCTGACTCAATTTCAGTAATTTTAGCCCCAATAATGGGAACAACAACTCCTGGTGCATATCTTGATTCTATGACAGGAATAAGTGCAGGTGGGAAAACAGGATTAACAGCAATTGTTGTTGGTTGTTTATTCTTATTCGGCTTAATATTTACTCCATTACTGATAATAATTCCTCCATACGCATATGCACCTGCATTATTATATGTCGGAATATTAATGACTTCTGTTATTACAAAAATAGATTTTAATGATATTACAGAATATGCGCCTGCTATACTTACAATTAGTATAATGATTTTCACTTATAATATTGGAGCCGGAATAATTGCAGGATTTATAATTTATCCGCTTTTAAAGTTATTATCAGGACAAAAAAATAAAACAAACATAATCTCTTGGATCATGTTTGCTGTTTCCATTATATTTTTTACTATATATCCATATTAAACATTTAATAGAACAAATGTTGAGAATTTTTTACGCTTATTTATAAAATTAAAAAACAATTTCATTTTTACACCTCTGCTATATATACAAAGTATACAATATTTCGATAATTGATTATTTTCTTTGTTTTGTAAACATATATTAAAAAAAAAAGAAATAATTAATAAAATACTAAAGAAAAGAAAAAAAAAAAACGATAAAGAATATGTATATACTTAATATTCTAGGCAAGGAGTAGAAATGACAGAAAAAAAATCAGTCAAAACAGGAAATATTAAAAACTTAGATATTAATTCTTCAGAAATTAGTAATGTAGAAAACTATATATCTAAAATATTATTTGAAGACAATTTCAACAAATTGAATAATTTACAAAATCAGAAAAATCTAAATATTAATGATAGCCATATAGAACCTGAAATAAAAATAGAATCAAAAGACGGTAATATAGAATTTATTTCAATAGATATAAACTCACTTTCACCATATTCAAACATTATAAGCGAAGAAAAATTTTATAAAATAATAGGCAAAACAAAAAAAGGTTTGTCAAAAAGAAGCGGAAAATATCAAGAAAGTTTATACAGCTATTATTTAAAAGCAATAAGTGAAAAAGATGATGGTTTTATTTCGGATGTTCTAAGTAAAGCTGTTGTTTTCGAAAATAATCTAAATTATGTAAAAATGCTCATGAAAAAAAGATCATTTATGAAAGAATGGCGAAAGAACTTTGGTAAAGAGTCGCCTATAAAAATGTTTAAAAATAGCGGAAGTCTAAGAAAAATAAATATAATAAATGAATATTCAAAATAAGTTTATATAATAAATAGTAAAGAAGCAGATTTAACTGCTTCTTTTTTTTTATAAAAAGATGATAAAATAATTATAATAAAAACTTTATGGGGAGATTTATACAAATGAGATTTTTATACATCCTTATACTAATGTTATGTATGCCTATATTCGCAATGGCAGAGATATTACCACGAACAATATATGCAGTATCACCAAAACCATTAACTAGCGAAACAATAAGAATAAACGAATACATAAGTCTTTATGCCATAGGCGACGATGCATATGCTCACCAAGATATAGGAATTAAAAGTCACGAGGAAATAAAGGTTAAAATAATAGAATATATAGAACCCAAAAGAGGGAAAAGAGACGGATATTATAAGATAGAATACAACTATGGTGACATTGCCATTATGGGAAAAATGAAAGTTTCAACACCTAAAGACTACAAAGATATATTGAAAAACACAGGAATAAGCATAGTTGGACACGCATTAAAATTCCCAGGATTTTCTCAAGCAATAGCAATTTCAAAAGGGCTGATTAACCCTGACGAAGATAAATCAAGACTAAAGACTGCTGGTGAAAATTTATACGAAAGTACACCATTAACTTACGCGGAAAAAGGTAAAGATTTTGAAGTAGATGAAGATGGCATTGTCGTTATAAAACTAAAAGTAAAAGATGACTGTGAAAATTAAATGAAAAAAATATTATTTATAATTACACTTTTTATATTTTGTATTGGTATGTGCTGCCAATATAATTATCCTGATAATGATTTATGGGCAAGACTAATTGCAGGTGGGCATATTGTTGAAAATTTAAAAGTATTAAAATATGATTTTTTATCATATACCCCGACACATCCTTGGTATGATCATGAGTGGGGAGCAAGTATATTCTTTTATTTGGCATTAAAATATTTTGGCGACTCAGGTTTAATTATATTAAGAGGACTGCTTGCAGCACTTACTGTATTTATATGCTTTAAAACCGTAGAAATAAGAAAACCTCAATCTACACACGCTTATAACATTTTATATTTTGCAGTAATGTTTTTAGTAGCTCTTAAATCAATTGGGCCAACAACAAGATGCTTATTATTTACTTGTTTATTCTTTGCCTTGTTTATATATTTATTGGAAAAATCAAGAGCCGGTAATAAAAAATATCTTATTTTATTGCCAATTATTATGTTATTTTGGGGAAACATACATGGTGGCTGTATTAGTGGGCTAGGCATATTAGGTATATATACTATTGGCGAATTTTTAAACAAAAAAACATTTAAAGAATATATATATTCAGCTATTGCTTGTACTACAGTATTATTCGCAAATCCTTACGGATTTGAATATGTAAAATTTTTATTTTTTGCTGCAACAATGAATAGAGAATACATAACAGAATGGACAAG
>CALUWL010000095.1 GCA_944324445.1 Candidatus Gastranaerophilales bacterium
AAAACTATAACTCCGGCTTTATGCATGAATTTACCGGCTACAATGCCAAAATCAATACATTTTCTGTTTGGAAGTACAATATTTTCTTCTTTATATTCAACACCTGGTGTTAAATGCTGAATTTTCCATTCTGGAATTTTATAATTTTTAGCATAGTCATTTTTTAGAATATTCGATGATACAACAATATTTGATATTAATCCTATATTTTGTTTTGCTATTTTATCCTTTTTTAGTTTCTTATTATGTGATTTACTAAATACAGTTTTTAAAATTGATGGGATTTTTACAAGTTTTTGTTCAAACGCATAAGAATGGTTATGTGAAAATGTAATATTTGATTCACATTCAAGATTTGTTGATAATACCAAATCATAATCTTTTAATTTTGTTTTATAGTTATTATTTTTCAAATAAATATTTACTATGTTACTCTTTTCAACAAATGAAACAGATGTATATATATCCACATCATAATTTCTTTTAATCAACTCTTTTATTATATAATAATTGACCTTTTCTCCACCGCCATAAAACACATTTTCATTATATTCACTAACAACAAATGCAGCTCTTTTTTTCATACTTTTTTTATTTATTCCCTTTTGTATATTTTAGGATATTAATGTCTGATTTAATAAAACATTGTATTGGCTAAAAATATTTCGATATAACAACAATCCTAAATATGAGTATCTGAATTTAAATTTGATTTTAAAATTTAATATAGTATACAAATGTCCATTTGTCAAACTGAAAAATAGTCATAAATATTGTTTAAAAATAGACATAAACGTCTTAAAATCAAATGACAAATCAAAATAAGGATGTTGGGTATGCTACTTGAAACCGATAAAAAGATAATCGGCAAAAAAATTAAGGAATACAGAAAGCGTAAACACCTAACTCAAGCTCAGTTAGCTGAGCTTGTTGATTTAAATGAAAAACAAATTTACAGGATAGAATCAGGGTATAATTATCCTACATATTTAACTTTTGTAAAAATAGTTAATGTTTTAGAAATTGATATCAATGATTTCACTGTTGGTATAGAAGTAGAATCAAATCCACTAAAAGACAGTATTATTCATATTGCAAATACTTCTTCAAATATTGAGCTTAAAACTTATTACGAACTTATTAAAATAATACGCAAAAATTTAATTAATAAGTAAATTGTACATAATAATTGAAGCACTAACTGATAAATTTAATGATTCTACATTGTTATTCATTTTAAGTATTATATTTTTATCCGCAATATTGATAAGTTCATTAGATAATCCATTAGCTTCAGAACCAAACATAATAATATATTTTTTTATATTTTTGCACTCTTCAATAGAATTTGTATTTTTTTCATATAAGGCTGTTGCAATTTTATTGAAATCTTTAAAATTGTTTTTGATTTCTTCTGTATTTTTTATTATTATGATTGGAATTTTAAAAAAATTGCCTGCTGCTGAACGTATTACCTTTGATGAGTACATATCAACACAATCTTTGTATAATATTATTCCATCTATTCCGAATGCGGAGGCACTTCTTATTATTGTTCCTAAATTGCCGGGATCACTTATTGAATCTAAAAGTATCAATTTATTTTTTTTTATAAAATCGTTGATGTTGTATTCTTTTTTCTTTGCAACGGCAAGAATTTCGCATGTTGAACTTGTTGTAGAAATTTTTTTCATTATTGATTCATCAATAATTTTTACAGTGTATTTCTCTGTGTCAAAAGCTTTTATTGCGTATATTTCTTTTATATCAATATTATTTTCTATCAATTCTTCAACTGCTTTAAAACCTTCAACAATAAAAAGACCTAATTCATCTCTATATTTTTTTTGATGAAGTTTTAAAATTTCTTTTATGCGGTTATTTGAAATACTATTTATATAAGGCATGCATTTGCCTGCCATTTCATATAATAATATTTTTCATAATCATTCATTGCTGAAAAATCAACTAGTTTAATCTCAAATGGAAAATGTGAAAAAGAATTCATTGTAATTTTATCTTCTTCATATTTTGCATATACTGTGTTCTCTAGTCTTATACCGCCCCAACCTTCTTTATATACTCCTGGCTCTATTGAAAATACTGTATTTTCTATTATCTTGGTTTTTGCGGCATCAGAAGATGAAACTCGTGGGGGGATTTCATGTACGCCAATTCCGACACCATGCCCTGTCCCGTGTGCAAATGCAAAGTCTTCTGATATTGATTTTTCTATTGTTTCTCTTGCGATTTTATCTATATTAAAATATGCAGACTTTTTATTGTATTTGTTATAACACGCGTTTAAAAAAGCTTTAAGTACTGCTGTATATGCTGCTTTTTGTTCTGAAGTTGGTGTTCCTTTTATAAAAGTTCTTGTTGTATCTGTTGCAAGACCACCTTCATAGTACCCACCGTAGTCTATTAGTAATAAGTCACCATCGTTAACCATTTTTTCTTTAGAAGGTGTTGAATAGTGGATTATAGATGTGTTTGACCCTGCTGCTACTATTGGTTTAAAACTTAGCGATAATGCTCCATTCTCTTTCATTGATTTAATAAGTGCTTCATAATAGTCATATTCAGAATATATGGTTTCTGAATTTAACATTTCATATATAATTTTTAATGCTTTATCTGCTCTTTCAAAACAGTGTTTTAAATGGGCAATTTCATTATCATTTTTTACCGTTTTATATAATTTAAAATAGCTTGGTAATATTTTGTTTGATTGGTTTATTAATTTGTAATCATAAACTGTTAATTGTTCTTCATCTATAAATAATTCAGCTTTATTTATACTTTTAAGTATCGTTTCGTATTCAGGTAATGTTCTTACTTCAAAATATTCTCCTATATAAGGAAGGGTGCAGTCTGTGAAGATAATTGCTTTGTTTTCGTTTATTATAGCTTTTGCAGGAAATATTGCACTGTATTCAAAATCATATGAACGTAGATTTGTTATGTATGCAATATCTTCAAGTGATGTCACTAAAATATTAAAATTGCTACCTATATATTCTTTTATTTTTGTATATTTTTCATCAGGAGTTATACCTGCGATTTCTGTATCAATTTTGAAAATATTGTAGTTTGTCTCTTTTACTGAGTCTTTCATATATTCCATTACAGGATCATTATTTAACAGTTTGATTGTTGAATTTTTTTGTTGCAATTTTTTTGTTAAATTATCATAGAATTTTTTTGATGTTTTTGTAGAAATAACACCTAATTTAAAATATGCAGGGACTATTTCTGTTAATGCTGTTAAAAATGACTTTGTAAGTGGAATTTTAACTACTTCAATATATTCATGGTTTACTTGATTGTCTGCTTGTTCATGATACCTTGTATCAACAAATAAATAGATCTTATCTTGAGTGAATAAAACATCACCTGTTGAACCTGTAAATTCGGTTAGGTGGTATCTTGAATTTAATTCTAACAAATTATACTCAACAAGAAATTCATTTGTTGAGTTAATAATTAAACCGTCAATATCATTCTTAGACAGGAAGCTTTTTAAATAATCTATTAATTTTATATCCATTAGTCTTTTTTATCTGTTAAGTATATTAAATGATATCCGAATTGTGTTTTAATTGGATTTGAAACATCACCGACATTCATAGAAAAAGCAGCATCTTCAAATTCTTTTACCATTTGTCCTTTTGTAAAATAGCCTAAGTCACCACCATTTTGACCTGACGGACATAATGAAACTTCTTTTGCAGCTTGTGCAAAATCTTTACCATTAGTAATTTCTTCTTTTAGCTTTAATGCTTCAGCTTCTGTTTTAACCAATAAGTGGCTTGCTTTTACATATGTTGTCATATTTTCTCCTATCTGATTTTATAATGACATCCCAAGTATACTTTTCATTAAGTATAGCATGTCATTTTATTTTCAGCAAAAAATATTCTTATACTATTTTGTTTAATGTATAATTCTCTCTATGAAGAAATTATATATTGAAACTTTAGGTTGTCAGATGAATAAATCAGATAGTGAAAGAATAGCAGGTATTCTTTCTCATTTTGGTTATGTTGAAACAGAAGTCGAAAAAGATGCTGATTTATTAATTATAAATACTTGCAGTATTCGTCAATTATCTGCAGATAAAGCATATAGTAAATTAGGAGTTTGGGGAAAATGGAAAAAATCTCGTCCTGAATTAAAAATTGCTATTTGTGGTTGTGTTGCCCAACAAGATAAAGAAAAAGTTAGAGTTAGGGCTCCTTATGTTGACTTGGTTTTTGGAACACATAATATTTACCAATTGCCGGAATTAATAAAGAAAATTGAAAATAATGAAAAAGTTTGCGCTATTACAAATAATCCTGTTGTTTGTAATCAAAATGATTTTAAAATATTAAGAAAACAAGATTCAGTTAATGCCTGGATACCAATAATTGAAGGCTGCAATAATTTCTGTACATATTGTGTAGTCCCTTTTACAAGAGGCAGAGAAAGAAGCAGACATCCTGAAGAAATAATACAAGAGGCTAAAAATATAATAAAAGAAGGTTTTAAAGAAATTACGCTTTTAGGACAAAATGTAGACAGTTACGGAAAAGATTTAAATGATAAAAACATTACTCTAGCAAATCTTTTACGTGATTTAAATAAATTAGATGGTGAATTTCGCATTCGTTTTGTTACGTCATATCC
>CALUWL010000096.1 GCA_944324445.1 Candidatus Gastranaerophilales bacterium
TTGTTTCATCATATTTGCTAAATTCATCATTTTAAACTCCGTATAACATAATCCCGTGCAAATATTATAAGACAAGCTTTTGTTCTTAGCAAGTAATTATTCCATTAATTCAGAAAGTCTCATTTCTCTTTTTCTTTTTTGTTTTGTTTTTGTTGTTGAGGATTTATCTTTCATATGTTCAAAACCACATAAGCCTACAAGCATCTTTTCGTTATTATCAAGCATAAAAATTTCTTTTACAAAATTTACTATTTCGTTCATATTATTCCTTTGCCTCTCACCTGTTTATATTTATATATAACTACTCTACAATTATTAAAGTTCATTTTTAACCTCCAATTATGCTATATTTATTTTTATGAAGAATTATTTAGAAATTAATTATGATAAGAAATTAAAAATGTTATTACAGGCTTTTTCATATTGTGAAGCCAATTTTAAACATGAAGAAATAATCAATGAACTTTTAGGAAATGATGATTTAAAAAAGCAATTATGTCTGATTGAATTAAACACATTAATTTCTCAATCAGAAGCAGATATTTTGGTTTCAAATTTAATTAATCAATCAGGACCAATAAGAGAAACGACTTCTTTTAAAATCCTTGAATTTATTAAAGATGAAAAATACAGGCATTTATTTCAAAAACGAGACATTTTAGATATTTTTGTAAAAGGAATAACAGACATAAATCCATCTGTATCTCGTAATGTTGTTGAGCTAATTACTTATATTGATGATTATGAATATTTGTATAACTCGATTCTAAGTGAGATTAAAATGACACTTTCTAAGTTAGATGATATGAAACAAGAACGCTCATATGTTACAAATAAGAAAAATTTTAATTTATATTGGAATCTTGAAGCAATAGTTAGTATATCTTCAAAACTTAAACCTGATAATTTATTATTAGAAATTCTTGCGCAAACTGCATTATCTAATGATTATACAATTAGAGAAAAAACAGCAAAAACAGCTAAGGTATTATCCGAAAAAAATATTGAGTTTATAAAAATACTAAATATTTTGAAAGATGATGATAATATATATGTGCTTAAATATATTTGAAGTCACTAATATTATGTTATAATTTTTTTGTATTTTATGAGGGTCTTAATATGTTTTTTAGTCAATTTATAAAGTTCTTACGCTATTTTGGTAAAGGATATCAAGTTAAGTTAATATATATGTTGTTCTTATCATTTATGATAAATCTCTTAGAATTTTTGAGTATTGTTCTTGTTTTCCCATTTATTATGATAATGGTTAATCCGGGTAGAGTTGTAAATAATCCGATTGCTAAGTTCGTAGAAGAAAATTTTAACATTCATGGTGTAAATAACATGATTATATTTATAGGCTCTTTAATTGCCGGAACAATTATAATAAAAAACCTATATAGTATATTAATTCAATATTGGCAAAGTAAAATGATTAGCAAGTGGGGTTTGGAAGTAAAAGAAAAAATGCTTGAATATTTTCTTTATGCACCTTATGAAGCTGATTTACAACGTGGAGACAATAACATTATTAATAAGATTACTTCGAATGTAGATGATGTAATGCAATATTTTGTTTCAAAAGTTATTTCTTTTATATCTAACAGTTTCGTAATTTTATTTGTGTTTATTGTCTTAATGTTTATGCTTCCATTATATACATTATTGGCTGTCTTGTTTTTTGCAATTGCCGGTTCTATACAATCAGGATTCTTTAAACAATGGGGGGTTAAACTTACAATAAAAAAACTTAATCTGACAAATGGACCATATAGTTCTATAATTAACACTTTGAGTTGTATTAAAGATATTAAGATTAACGGATGTCAAAAATATTTCTATGATATGTATGATGATATATCAGAGAAGATTATTCCTTTTAATGAAAAAATAAATCTTATACCTGTAATTCCTCAATATATTATAGAAATTATCTTTATATTTACAATGACAATATTATGTTTGGGAATTTTGGTACAGTATGGTGAAAATCCTTCAAATATTTTAGTTTCATTTGGTGTAGTTGCTATTGCAATATACAGAGTTGTTCCTCAAGTATATAAAAATCAGGTTTATCTGAATTACATAAATCTTACAAAAATAAAAGCAGATGAACTATTTAAGCTATATGAACAATATTCTTTGTATGAATATTCAAAAAATAAAGATACAAAAGAAAAGATCTCATTCAAAGAAAATATTCAAATTCAACAAATGAGCTACTCTTATGATAAAAAAGAAAATGTATTAAATAATGTTAGTTTAAATATAAGAAAAGGTGAGTTTATAGGAATAGTTGGTTTATCAGGAGCAGGAAAAAGTACATTGATTGACTGTATACTTGGATTACTTGACTATAAAGGTACTATTTATGTTGATGATGAACGTTTGAATACAGATAATATCCAAAAATTTCGAAATATTATTGGTTATGTTCCTCAAAAAATTTGTACTGTTGAAGGTGATATATATACAAATGTTGCTTGGGGAATTGAAAGAAAAGATATTGATAAAGAGAAAGTAGATGAAGTATTAAAAACTGCACAATTATATGATCAATTAAAACAAACCGAAAATGGGTTGGAAATAGAACTAAAACAAGATGGTACAGGTTTGTCTGGCGGTCAAATGCAAAGAATAGGTATAGCTCGTGCTCTTTATAGAGACCCTGAAATTATAATTTTAGATGAAGCAACTGCCAATCTTGATGTAAAAATAGAAAATAAATTGACTGATATTTTAGCAAGTCTGAAAGGTGAAAAAACAATTATTGCTATAGCTCATAGGTTGAGTACTCTTGTTAATAGTGATAGAATAGCATATATAAAAGATGGTACTATTGTTGATGTCGGTACTTTCAAAGAACTATCTTCTAAATATCCTGATTTTAATGAGATCGTTAAACTTTCCAGAATAAAACTTGATGATGATAATTAATAATAAAATAATCCCCCTAAATTTATTAGGGGGATTATTTTATTTCTTCATATAATGTATTAGCTTCTTGTACTGATACATTATTTATTGGTATTTTAATTATTCGTACTTTAATTTCTGTATCGGCTTGTACAATTGTGATTATATCGCCTTCTTTAAGTTGTTTTGCCGGTTTCGCAATTATCCCGTTAACATATATCCGGCCTTGTTCTGAAACTTTATTGGCTATAGTTCTTCTTTTTATTAGTCTTGATACTTTTAAAAATTTATCTAGTCTCATAGTATTAATTATAACAGAATTTGTAAAATATATCTTATAAAAAGAACGCCTTTTTTAAAAGGCGTTCTTTTTCATTGATTATCGTTCTATTTGTTTTGTTGCTTTTCAAGCTTTTCAAGGCGTTTTTCAAAAGCTTTATTTTGTTCTAGAAGTATTTTATTCTGTTTTTCAAGTTCTGTAATACGTTTATCTAATCCAGATACTTTTGCAGTTAAATCTTGTAATTTAGAACAAAGTTCTTTTATAGAATTAACCATTGCATAGAAAATTTCTTCTGTTTTTATTCTTAAGAAACCATCATTGCCTTTGATTACAGAATTGGGGAATACTTTTTGTAACTGTTG